>JAZLHH010000087.1:0-113758 GCA_045616745.1 Candidatus Limivicinus sp.
CTTTCACACATTCCAAGTCTGGCTGTTATCAACAGGTGATTGCTGAATACAGGAAACCTTTCAGACCGAGATTTCGTAATAAAAAAGTTTTAATTTTAGTTTTAGATTTAAGTTTTAGTTTGTTGAATATGTTGAACGTTGTTGAACAGTGTTCAACATTTGTTGAATTTGTTGAATTCAGCTGTATTCATGTATTGACCGTATACATCATCCATAAAATGAACGTCAGTCCTTGCCTGTACTGTTTTTTGATGATATACTCTCCCCTGCTGTTAAGAACCGGAAGGAGATATTATGAACAAATTCATCCCTTATGAGAAGCTGTCCAAGAAAGCACAGCGAAAACTCAATGCAGCGAAGCGGTCCACCTGGGATATGAATCCTGTGACACGCAGACCTGAAAACCCGAAAGCATACAACAGAAAGAAGACACATCATGAGTTTGATGATTACTCATTCGATGTGTCTTCTGCTTATTTTTGCCCGGTCTCATCGCTTTTATATCTGCATTCAGGATAAAAAGCTGTACAGTGTTCAACAGTGTTGGATTTTGTACTGCTGTTCCATTTCCGTCGGCAGTGTTTGCTCAGCCGAACAGGTCCGGAGAAATCTGCCCGTAGCCGCTGTAGCTGCAGGGGCAGGCAAGAACTTCGCTGCTCAGTTCCTGACCCAGAAACTGCTTTGTAATCTCGTCCAGCTTTTCCGTCATGTCAACATCGGCAAACAGTTCCGGATACACGGTTTTGGCAATGAACCAGGTGTTGCACAGGTTCAGCTCCTGATTGGTATAATAGGCATTATAGGCCATCTGAAGGAAGAACTTTCCCTCCTTCCAGGCACGGCACTGGTCAAACAGCTCCGGGTCTTCCTGCATCAGGGGGATAATATTCTTCACGGCAGCCGCATCCATGAAAACACAGTCCATGTCTTCTCCCAGCGATACGAACTTTTCCTCCTCGATCTGCTGCGTTCCCCGGGTTCCTGTTCCGGTCAGGGCATTGTTCACCCCGGCAATTTCAAAAGGACGGAAGGATTCGGAAGTCATAAGATGGTTCGTTGTCCCGTAGTTCCCCAGGCCGCAGACGTAACAGGAAGGCCGTTCCTCTTCCGGGATTTCGGCAACCCGCTTTTGGATTTCTTCTGTCTGGGCTTTCACATAGGCGCACAGTTCCTCTGCTCTTTCCTCTCTGCCGAGAACCGTTCCCAGCAGCTGCACGGAACGGACAAACTCCTCTGAAAACACCCCGTCAGGCCCGGTACGCAGCGTAATGACCGGCACCCCAAGCTGCTTCTGCAGAGCGTCTGCCTTCTCCGCATCCTCATACTCGGAGATGACCAGATTCGGGCGGCAGGAGAGAATCTTCTCCGCCTCTGCCGTCTGGGCATTGGGTCCGCCGGTACCGCAGGAGGGCAAAGCAGAAAACACGTCAGAATATGCCAGAACATAGGGGCGTGCCACGCCGTCAAACATCTTGGGGCGCTGCTCCAGGCTCGGATTGTCAATATCCTCCACACCGCAGAGCAGAGACACATCTCCCACGTAAGTGTACATGCGGAGCGCGCCTGCCCCGATGCAGACGATTCTGTCATAGCTGCCCGGAACCACGTCCAGCTGCCGATTTACCAGGTCCGTCACCTGAATCTGACCTTCTTCCGCCACGGTAGGTACCTCCGCACCGCAGGCATACAGCCCGACCGTCATCAGGAGAATCAGACAGATACTCACAAGCTTCTTCACGTCACTGCCCCCCTATAATAATCTTTTCTCCGTCCACTTCCGCAATTTTCACCCGGATACCGAAAATGTCATCAATCACTTCCGGGGCAAAACACTCTCTGCCGCCGGTGTATTTTACGGTACCGTCTTTCAGGAAGAAGAAACGGTCGCCGAAGTTCATGGCCTGATTCAGGTCATGGAGGGAGCTGAGAATGGCAATGTTCTTCTCTCTTGCCAGAGCTTTTGCCTCCCGCAGAATCAGATGCTCATTGGCAATGTCCAGATTTCCGGTTGGCTCATCGAAAATCAGCATCTCCGGTTCCTGCGCCATCGCCCGGGCAATGGCAATCTTCTGTTTTTCACCGCCGGAGAGTTCCTCCGCATTTCTGTCCCGGAAGCTTTCCAGCTCCATTTCCCGCAGGATCCGGTCCACCACGTCCCGGTCCTCCTGTCCGGCCCGGAAGCCGAACCGACTCACTCTTCCCAGAAGGACGGAGTCAAACACCGTCAGGGCGCCGAAATGGATATGCTGGGGTACATAGGCAATGATCCCTGCCCGTTCCTTCCCCGGCATTTTGATTAAATCCCGCTCCCGGAAAGAGATGCTCCCGCAGTCGGGAGATTCCAGGCCAAGGATATTTTTGAACAGCGTGGTCTTTCCGGACCCGTTTTTCCCAAGCAGAATACCGATTTCTCCGGGATTCAGTTCCAGAGAGACAGAATTCAGCACTGCGGGACCCGTTTTTCCGTAACGGAAGCTGAGATTTCTGACCTGCAGCATCAGTGATGTCCCTCCCTTCCGGAGAAAATAATAAAGATGAAGAAGGGCGCTCCCAGCAAAGAAGTGACCGCGCCTACCGGCAGGGCAGAGCCTCTGCCCAGATTCCGGGATACCGCATCGGCAACCAGAAGGAGCAGGCTGCCGGTCAGAAGTGAGGCGGGAACGGCCAGACGATGGTCCTGCCCCAGCAGTTTTTTTACGATGTGAGGGCAGATGATACCCACGAATCCGATAATACCCAGAAAGGAAACGCAGACGGCAGTAATTATCGAAGCAGCCAGCAGGGAGCCGAAGCGGAGCAGCTCCACCCGAATTCCCATGGTCTTTGCCGTTGCCTCGCCGCTGAGCATGGCATTGTAGCGCCAGCTCATCAGCAGGAAGAAGATGCTGCCTGCCAGCACCGTGGCCAGCATAATCAGGTCTGATTCATAGGTAGCTCTTCCCAGATCGCCGAAGTTCCAGATGACGGCGGCAGAGAGTCCCACATCCGTCGCATAGAACTGGAGCACGCTGGTGGCCGCCGTCCAGACAGAGCCGATGGCGATGCCCGAGAGCACCACTGCATTGGGTGAAAAGGCACGCATCCGGCAAAGTCCGAGAATGAGAAGAACGGAAGCCACGGAAAACAGAAACGCCATGAGCCCGGTTGCGTAGGGATTCGCTCCCACGGTATACCCGGAGAGGTTGTTCCCCGTGGAAAGGTAGCCTCCGGCGAATACGATGATAGAGAGATTTGCCCCGAACACTGCGGCGTTGGAAACCCCCAGCGTAGAAGGCGAAGCCATGGCATTGTTCAGCACCGTCTGCATAATCAGCCCGGAAACAGAGAGCCCTGCACCGGCAATCACTGCCGCCAGAACTCTGGGAATCCGAATTCCCCGAATAATCCGAACATCCGCGCCGTCTCCTCTGCCGAACAATGCGGCAATGCCCTCCCGCAGGCTCATGGAAGAGACGCCCGTAAAGATGCATACGAAGCACATCAGCACCGCGGCACCCAACAGCAGGACCAGCACAGTGCGGTTTTTCTTTGTCAGATTTCCGGAAGTATTCGGCATAGTCTTCTCCGATTTCACAGTCTGTGCTGAGTGTAACATGAACTTTTCCGCCATGTAAGCCCCCCGGGGGGGATAAAAATTGACGGAACAGAGAAAAAACTCCGTTCCGCCGCATTCATATTGAAAATTCTCAGGTACGCTCCTCACCGAAGAAATACAGCGCTACAGTTCCCGGCCCCGTATGTGCACCGATCGTCGTACCGACCCAGTTGATTTCCACTGGCCCATCCAGCCTGGGGAAGCGCTTCTCCACCAGATTCGCCACTGCTCTGGCGTCCTCATAGCAGTTGCTGTGGGAAATCCGGCACTTCCCGGCATAATTCAGACCGCCTTCCGCGGACTTTTCCATCTGCCTGACGATTTCGTTGATTACCGCACTCTTCTTCCGGACCTTCATCCGGGGAATCAGGCGGCCCTGCCCGTCCATATTCAGCAGCGGGCAGATTTCCAGAATCCCGCCGAATACCGCCGCTGCCTTGGAAATTCTCCCGCCCCGGACATAACTGCTCAGGTCGGTGGAGAAAAACCAGTGGTTCAGCTTCCGCTTTTCCCTTTCCAGCCAGCTGACCAGTTCCTCCTCCGTCTTTCCCTGATCTCGGAGATCTGCGGCAAGGAGCATCAGCATACCGTAACCTGAGGAAGCGCCCAGAGAATCCACAACGGCAATCTCCCGCTCCGGGTACTTTTCCTTCAGCAGTCTGGCTGCATTCCGGGCGGAATTCACCGTACCGGACAGTCCGGAGGACAGACTGATATGCACGATATTCTCACCGGCCTCCAGATAAGGAGTCCAGAACTCCTCATACTCGGAAATGTTCACCTGAGAAGTACGGGTATCGCAGCCTGCGGAAATCTTCTCATAGAACTCCGGAAAAGGCACAGACATCCCCAGATCGTCCAGATACTCCTTTCCGTCAATGGCGAAATGGAAGCAGACGACCCTGATATTTCTTGATTCAAACTGTTCTGCCGAAAGATCGGCAGTAGACTCGCAGGAAAGAATATAGCTCATCAAAACACCTCGGAACGCCCCAGTGCCGTTCTGAGCACTGCAGCGGTTCTCTGATAGATCTGGAAATCCAGGGGCAGCTGAGCACCGGAACGGTGCAGCGGCATCCTGTGATAGTATTCATGAAACATCCGCGCCAGAGTCCGGATATATTCCGGTCCCTTTGCCTGGGGAAAGGAAGCCAGTGTGCGAATCAGCGCACGCCGCATCTCCCCTTCCGGCGGGGGAACCGGGCCCTCCGGAGAATACCGGGGCAGCAGGCTTTCAATCCTCCGAAGGGAATATACTGCCTCATAATACGGGTCTGCGGAGTCTGCCGGCAATGCCGTCACCGGCTTTGCAGCCAGCATTCTGCCGAAGTGCGGATAGCTTTCCGCCATCTGCTCCAGCACCCGGAGATACCATTCATCCGACAGCCGAAAATTGAGAAATCCGAATCTTCCGGCTTCTGCCCGGAAAAAGCTGCTGCCCGACAGATCCAGAAAGGGCAGAAGCACCCGGCTCAGCTCTTCCGGCGGTATGCCCGCACTTCCGGCAGAGAAAATTGCGTGCTTTGCGGCAAAATCGCCGAATTCGGAATTGCTGCACAGCATCGTCTCTCCGATGAGTACGGCATTTTCCGGGAGCTTACCGGCTCGGAGGGCTCTGCTCCAGGCAGCTTTCAGCAGATCGTCAATCTCGGTTTTTGCCTCAGCGGCAAAATCAGGCATTCCTGACTTCTATGGAGAAACGGTTCCGGGTGGCAACTACATGATTCATATCCACCACATAGTCAATCATGACCTTTCCGCCGTTCTCGCCGATGTTGTTTTCGATTTTACCCGTGCGAATCCCCATGACGGCTTCGCCGAAGGGGGTGTTGAAGAGGAAACTGCTTTTTTCGCCTTCCACGAATTCCATCCGGGAAGTAATGCTGCCGTCTCTGTCCACCACGACCCGGTCCGGCATAACGAACACGCTGGTGCGCGTCCCTTCCATGCCGGTGACTTCGCTTTCCATGTAGGTCAGGCAGCCCACGTTGTCCTCAAAGCTGTAGTACCCGTCCGTGGAAAACTCCATGCTGTCCGGGCTTTCGTTGTCATAGCCGTGAACGCTGTGCATATGTATAATGGCATCCCGAAGCATTCAAAATCCTTTCCGCCAGCGGGTTGAATACGGAGGGGTCCCCGCTGGTATAAAATTCCGTCATCCCTTCGCCTCCTGTCAGGCCTGCGGCCTTCAGCCAGGAAGCCATCTCTTCCGCTGCACATTCCGATGCGGAAAGCAGCTTCGTTCCTTCTCCCAGGAAGTCCCGGATGGCGGAGACAATAATCCCGTAATGTGTGCAGCCTAAAAGCACGGCGCTGCTCCCCTGCAGGGGTTCCAGCGCGGCGGCCACTGCCGCCTTCAGAAGCGGGTCTTCTCTGTCCGTGTGCCCGCTCTCGATGAGACGGACGAAATCCGGACAGGCAATCCCCTTTACCTCCCGGTCCGGCAGAGTAAATGCGCCGGACCGGATGCTTGCCTCCGTAGCAATGACACCCAGGGTTCCCGGTTCCCGGGAAAGTGCCTTTATTGATGCATCCCGCACATTGACTACCTTTACGCTGCTGCTCTCCAGCACTTCCCGGCAGTTGGAAGAGACCGTCCCGCAGGCGGCCAGAATGCTCTTCACACCCCGGCTTTCCAGAAATGCAAGATCGCTCTTTGCGATTTCCTGAAGCTCTTCCACACTGCGCCCGCCGTAGGGGCAGCGGCCGGTATCGCCGAAATATATGATATTTTCCTCCGGGAGCCGATGCCGCAGCGCTGCCAGCGCTGTCAGACCGCCAAGGCCGGAGTCAAAAATTCCAACAGGCTGACATACCATAACAATGGATTATACCTTAAAATCAGGAAAAGATAAAGTACTTTTGAATTTTGGGAACTGGGAACGGATGCTTTCTTTCTGATACTTCAGTACCGCCACCTGGGGTTCCTCTTCTCCGGTGATTTCAATGGTGTCCGTATCGTAGTACCGGAAGAATGCCGGCGTCTCAAACTGGCTCTCCAGGTCCTTGATCTGTTCCAGCCGGCGGGTGCCTCTGTCTCCGTCCCGGTAGTGCATGGGAATCAGGACAGTGGGCATCGTCTCCTCAAAGACTCTGCGCACTTCCTGAGAAGGCAGGCCTGTCAGACTTCCGGCAGTAATCATCATGGCATCGCAGTTGAGAAGCTTCGTGATTTCTCCGCCGTTGAGCTGCGTACCGATATCCGACATATGGGCAATCTTCACGCCGTTTGCCCGGAGGATATGAATTTTGCAGTGCCCTCGCATAATGCCGCACACGCTGTCATGATCCACTTCCAGCGTCTCCACGGTAAAGGGAGACAGGCTCTGATCCTTCCCGGAAAGCTGTACGGCACTGCGGCAGTTATGCCCCGCATGCTCATGGCTTATCAGCACGGTATCCGCGGAGACCTTAAGCTCCGGATACCCTTCCGCATAATGAAAATCGTAAGGATCAATCACTGCAGACCAATCTCCCTCTGTAACACGGAAGCAGGCGTGACCGAGCCACTGAATTTTCATCACAAAATTCCTCCTGAAGCATTGCTCATTTCTGTTCCGTATATTATAATTTATATAGATAATGTTTGCAATTGTTTCGGAGGCGGAAATGGAAAATCAGGCACAGCGAAAGCAATTCCTCATCAACACTGCGTACTGGGCGGTGCTGCTGGCCATTGTGTACTTCATCCTGAAGTACCTCATCAATCTGGTCATGCCCTTTTTCCTGGCGCTGATTATTGCGGCCCTTGCCCGTCCTCTGGCCCGGCTGATTTCCCGTCCCGTCCGCGGCAAGGTCATCATCAACAAAAAGCTGGCCTCCATCATCAGCGTGATTCTGATCTTTGTCATCCTCATCGGCATTATTCTCATTGCCGGCATCCGGATTGTCGACGGCAGCATTGCCATGATTGAAAAGATTCCCGGCCTTTATTACAACACGCTGGAACCCGGACTCCAGAACCTGTTCCGCCGTACCGAGACTTTCGCCTCCCGCTTTGATCCTTCCATTCTGGAGGCGGTGCAGGATTCCGCTTCCAGCATTATCGGTACGATAGGTTCCAAGCTGACGGATCTGTCCGGAAAGCTGATCGTCAAGCTTTCTTCTCTGGCCACCAGTATTCCTTCGCTTCTTCTGAATATCATCATCTGCCTCATTGCCACCGTGTTCATTTCCCTGGACTTTGACAATATCTCCGCGTTTTTCGGAGAAAATCTCCCCTCTCGGACGCTGGAGGTTGCTCAGAACTTTCGGGATTCTCTTGTCGGCATTGTCTGGCAGTTTATCCGCTCCTATTTCCTTATTTTCCTCATTACCACCGCAGAGATTACGCTGGGCTTCTATCTGGTCGGTCAGGCAAAGCCCTTCCTGCTGGGTATCCTTATTGCTATGTTTGATGCCTTCCCCATTGTAGGAAGCGGCATGATTCTTCTGCCTCTCTCCGTGGGTACGCTCATTGCCGGGAAGATCAGCAAGGGTCTGGGGCTGCTGCTTGTCTGGTTGGTGGTTGTCATTGTCCGCCAGATTATCGAGCCTCGAATTGTGGGCCGTCACGTAGGTCTCATGCCGGTTGTCACGCTGATCTGCATGTATATCGGTACAAAGCTTTTCGGCGGCATCGGTCTGTTTGCACTGCCGATTCTGGCCGCCATCATTTCCGAGCTGAACAGCAACGGTACCATTCATCTTTACAAGCCTGTTCTCCGCAGGCAACAGGAAAAAGAGCCTTCCGACTGAAGGCTCTTTCTTTTAAATATCCGTATTCCGGCCCTCTGACAGAGGGCTTTTTTTATTCTTCTTCCGGTTTTGGCCTCGTCCGTTTTACGCAGGATTCCATCAGCTGCCGGACAGTATACACAATAAGTCCTGAACCCGCCGCCATGCTCAGGTAGCTCCAATACTTGCCCAGACGCTGCCATTTGTATTCACCGAAGTAACCGATGAGCACCAGGCCGAGAACAAAGGCAGCCAGTGCCAGAGCATGACCGCTCCGGAAGCCTCTGGCTTTGACAGAATTCTTCAGGTAGTATACGAAGACGCACAGCAGAACCACTGCCGGGATTACCTGCCCGATACTGACGAAGGAGGAAAAGCGGTTCAGCGTCAGAATCTTGCGGAAGGTAAAGTGAAGAGAGTCAATTCTGGTAGAGTCCAGAACGATATCCATGGCTGAAAACAGAGTCAGTGCCCACTTCCAGACATTGCCGAAGCGCCCGGCCGGCTTCTTCATCCGCCGGGTTCCGGCTTCGGCATAGAACTTCAGCACGAAGACGAAGGCAATCAGCAGCAGCACTGCCTCAAAGGCGAAGGTGGCAAAACGCCAGTACGTATTGCCTGCCGCATCCGTTCCCTTAACGCAGATGGGGAAGAAGTGGAGCAGCTTTGCCGTGATATTCTTGCCCCCCTGGCATCTTCCGGTGCCCCAGGCGCTGAGCCGGATGAACAGGAAGAGCAGGAGAAATCCGGGTGCGAAGCAATCCATCAGCTTGCCCCGGCTCCGGCAGAGCCCCAGCTTCGCCGTAATCCAGCCGGCCAGGCAGGTTCCGATAACAATGCCGGCACCGGAGTAGGTGCCCATTTTCAGATTGAACAGGGCCTGGAACAGGCTCCTGTAAAGCTGTCCGGCGCTGTACCAGTGGAGAAACCGGCAGAACAGAACGGAAAGAATGAAGGCCATGGGATAGAAAGCCAGCACCGCCGTGATGCTCCCGGTCCGCTTTTTATAGAGAATCGCCGTCAGAAGGAAGCTCAGCAGAGTGCCCAGCATAATCAGAAAAGAGGTTCTCGTCATGATGCAGCTCCCTCCGGCAAGGCGGAACAGAAGTACAGCCAGTTACTCGTCAGCCGTTCTGCTCCGAAGTCGATGTGGTTATAGATGGTGTCATTGATGATGAGCTCTGCCGTCTGCCCGCCGTCCAGCGCGTAGAAGTTGCGGAAATACCCCCTGGCATACATGTTCTCCGCAAAGTCCCGCATCGTCCAGTTGGCCGCCATTTCATCCGAGTGATTCAGAGAACAGTATACATAGTGTCTGGTACCCAGCTGGCCGATTCCCGCCCGGGAATAGGGCTTCTCATTCTCGCCGAAAGCATACTCGATGTAGTTCTCATCCCCGGGGAAATAACCCGTCCTCATCTGGCCCTCGTCAATCAGGCAGGGTCCGAAGGACATGGAGAAGATCACGTTGTTGTCTGCCACAAACTGCTGCATTTCTTCCAGCGTTCTCTCCTCCAGCCGGTAGGTGAAGAGGAAATCCCCGTCTCCGGTGACCAGGCAGTTGTCCAGGCAGTTGTAACGTTTCAGATTGCCTGCATAGGGGTTCTCGTTGTATTTGTAGATCTGCCGGTCGCAGATCAGGATGCCGTCTCCCCTGGCCTTGCACTTGTCCGTATTCATGGCCACCACGCAGTTCAGCCCGGCAATGGCCTGCGAGAGGTAGTTGTTGTCATTTTCATTGTTGATGTCTCCCCAGATGTTCATTCGCATCTGAGAGCCGTCACCAATCTTGATTTCACACATGGTCAGCGTGGCGCCGCCCACCAGCTCCTTCCAGCAAACCACCAGCAGCGTTTCATCGAGATAATACATGATATCCTGATAATAGCTGCCCCGGTTGAAGTCCGCATCGGAACGGAATGCCACCGCTTCGCCCGCCTCCAGAAGGCCCAGCTCCACCGCTTTCTGATAGACTTCTTCCATCTGTGCCGCGCTTTCCACAGGCACACAGCCGAAGGCTGCCGGATTTGGGGCCGGAGCCGTCTGCCCTTCCGGGATTCGGTAAACCGCCTTCTCCACAGCGGGAACCGCCGGCTCTTCCGTCGTCTCCGGAGCTTCTCCGGTCACCGTTTCCTCTGCCGGAGCTGCAGAGGGCGCTGTCGGAGCCGGCTGAACCTGCACAGCGGCAGGGATCGGCGTAGCCGCCGGGGTTGCCGCGGGATAAGGATTGATCCTGAACAGGCCCCAGATCAGCAGCAGGGCAAAAACGCCCCCGAGAATCAGGTTCAGAGGATTCCCGGAAACGGAGGTCTTCTGTTGTTTCGCATCGTACTTTTTCATAACAGGGATACTATACTATGTTTTCTCCGCAAAGACAATCCTTTGCTTTTTTCCTGATAATTTACAAATTCTCATATAAAAAACTCCTGAAACAGTGTATGATGATAAATTATGGATAACGAAAACAATTTCATGAAAAAGCTGGCCACGTTCATTGTCGACAGGCGCAGTATCATATTCTTCTTTATTATCGCCATGTGTCTCTTCTGTGCCTTCTCCCGGAACTGGGTGGATGTCTGCAATGATATCTACCAGTATCTGCCGGAAAACACGGAAACCCGGGAAGGTCTGGTCGTGATGGAGGACAACTTCGTCACCTTCGGCATGGCGGATGTGATGGTGGAAAACATTTCCTGCTCCCGCGCGGAAGAACTCAGGGATAAGATTGTCGGAATTGAGGGCGTGAAGAGCATCGCATTTGATGACTCGGCAGAGCATTATAAGGACGCCTGTGCTCTCTTTTCCATTACTTTTGACGGTCTCCCGGAGGACGAGACTTCTATCTCCTCCATGGCCGAGGTGCAGGATCTTCTTCAGGGCTTCGATTACCATGTAAAGGGGGAAATCGGGAACCCGCTGAAGGAAATTATCGACAAAGAGATGCTGGTGGTGGATATTCTGGCTGTGGTGGTCGTCGTCACGGTTCTGATTATCACTTCCAGAACCTATGCGGAAATCCCCGTGCTTCTCCTCACCTTCGGCTGTGCCGCTGTTCTCAATATGGGCACAAACTTTTTCTTCGGTACTATTTCCTTTGTCACGGACTCCATTGCCATCGTTCTGCAGCTGGCACTGGCCATTGACTACGCCATCATTCTTCTCCACCGGTACCAGGAAGAGCACGAAAAGCTGGCGCCCCGGGAAGCCGTCATTGAGGCTCTGCGCAAGGCAATTCCGGAAATTTCTGCCAGTTCTCTCACTACGGTGGCCGGTCTGGCCGCCATGTGCCTGATGGAATTCCGTCTGGGGCTGGACATGGGTCTGGTGCTGATCAAGGCCATTCTGCTGAGCCTGTTCTCCGTATTTGTGCTCATGCCCGGGCTGCTGGTTCTCTTCTCCGGCTGGATTGACAAGACACCCCACAAGAGCTTTGTCCCGTCCATTGACTTTCTGGGCCGGGCGGACTATGCCACCCGCTATGTCATGCCCGCCATCTTCGTGATTTTCCTGGTCGCCGGCTGCATTTTTTCCCACAAGGCCAACTATGCCTACAACGAGGACTCGGTAGACTCCTTCCGGCACAACAGTTCCCAGATTGCCGCAGAACGGATTGCCGATGTCTTCGGAGAGAAGAACCAGATGGTCATCATCGTTCCTGCCGGAGACTATCAGAAGGAGCGGGAGATGATTCGGGATCTGGAGAGTCTCGACCGCACGCTGAGCGTCACGGGGCTGGCCTCCGTCAAGGCTACGGATGACTGGTATGTCACATCCTCTCTCAACGCCCGGGAGTTCTCCGAGCTCTCCGGTCTGGACTATGAAGTGGCCGCCGCCCTCTATGCGGCCTATGCCGTGAATGCGGAGGACTACGGCATGGCGGTAACCAATCTCCGGGGCTACACGATTCCTCTCCTCAACATTTTTGAATACCTCTCCGAGAAGGAGAAGGAAGTGGACATTTCGCTGGACGAGGATATGAAAGCCCAGCTGGACGATTACTCTTCCCAGCTGAAGGATGCCCGGCTTCAGCTCTGCAACGATGTATACTCCCGGATCGTTGTGGAATCCGACCTGCCCATAGAAAGTGACGAAAGCTTCCGGTATCTGGATATCCTTCACGGCATTGTTGCCCGGTATTATGACGAGTCCTATATCACCGGCAGCACGCAGTCCTGTTATGACCTGAAGAGTTCCTTTGAAAAAGATACCATCCTGATCGGTATTCTCTCCGTCCTCTTCGTCATTCTGGTTCTGATTTTCACCTTCAATTCCGTGGGTCTGCCGATTCTGCTCATTGCCATCATTCAGGGCTCCATCTGGATCAACTTCTCCACACCCTATTTTGAACACAAATATCTGTTCTTCATGACCTACCTGATTATCAGCTCCATCCAGATGGGAGCAAACATTGACTACGCCATTGTCATTTCCTCCCGGTATCTGGAGTTTAAGGAACAGATGCCTCTGAAAGATGCCATGATCCGTACATTGAACATCGCCTTCCCCACGATCATCACTTCCGGTACCATGTTGGCTTCCGCCGGCATCATCATCTGGTTCCTCTGCTCAGAGAAGACCATTGCCACCATCGGCCTCTTCCTGGGTCAGGGTACGCTGATCTCCATTTTCCTGGTCATGTGCGTTCTGCCCCAGATTCTGCTGTTGGGAGATATTATCATCCGGAAGACAGCCTTCACTATCGGAAGTCCCGCGCGGGTCACCCGGCACAGCGGTCCAATGTACGTAAACGGCAAAATCAGCGGGACCTTTTCCGGAACCATTGATGCGGAGGTACACGGTGTCCTCCGGGGTGAACTTGCCGCCATGGTAGAGAATATTTCGATCCCGACGGAATCTTCAGAATCCGGTAGAGAGGAGGAAGTTCAGAATGAAGAGTAAACGCATTTTCAGCTTCTGCCTGGCACTGCTTCTGCTGGGCAGCAGCTTTGCTCTGGCCGAAGAGCCGGCAGTAGACGTACCTGAGGACGGCGTTCTCCACATCCGAAGTGTGGAAGACTTCCGAACCTTCCGCAACAACTGTGTGCTGGATGTCTATTCCAAAGATCTTCAGGTAGTTCTGGACTGTGATCTGGATCTTTCCGGAGACTCTTCTCTTCCTGTTCCCATTTTTTCCGGCAGTTTTGACGGAAAGGGTCATACCGTCTCCGGCTTCTCTCTGGCCAGTGACGGATCTCATCTCGGACTGTTCCGCTATGTCAGCGAAGGGGCGGAAGTGAAAAACCTGAACATGACCGATGCCCGGCTCAAGCCGGATAACAGCCGCAGCCAGATCGGCGGCATTGCCGGCGTCAACCGGGGCACGCTGGAGAACTGCTCCGTAGAAGGGCAGATAGAAGGCATCAGTTATATCGGCGGGATTGCCGGTGTCAATTCCGGCAGGATTCTGAACTGCTCTTTTGCCGGAGAAGTGAACGGCAAGCGTTTTACCGGCGGGATTGCCGGTTATTCCTCCGGTCTCATTTCCGGCTGTGAAAACCGAGGTGCGGTAAATATCCGGATTACGGAAGGCGAGCTGGATGTGAACGAAGTTAATCTGGGCAGTCTTCTGTCCGGTCTTTCTCTGGTTTCCGTCACAGATACCAACGTGGTCTCCGATACCGGCGGCATCTGCGGCTGCTCCCAGGGGATTATTACGGATTGCCGGGATTCCGGTCAGGTGGGATACCCTCATTACGGTTACAACGTGGGAGGCATTGCGGGCCGTCAGAGCGGATATGTGCACAACTGTGTCAATGAAGCCCCGGTTCAGGGGCGGAAGGATGTGGGCGGTATCGTGGGGCAGATGGAGCCCTTCCTCATTCTCCAGCAGCAGCAGACTCTGAAGGACGCCATCACTGCTCTCACCGGCTCTATCAACGGAGCAATCTCCGGCGTCAGCTCCGGTGTGGGGCAGTCCTATGAAATCATGAATGATTTCCAGAACTCCGTGAACAACGTGATGGATTCGTTTGAGCGGAATCCGGATACCGGTTTCCCCCAGCTGAAGCCGGGCGCAGACATCGCCCCCGACATTGCCAACATGAATGCCGATGTTTCCATTCTCAATTCCATCATTTCCGAGAGTGCAGATGTCACGGCGGCCAATCTCCGGGTAGTCACTGCCAACATGACCATGGTCATGGGGCTGATTGCCGACACTCTGGATAAAAGCGTCAGCCTGATTTCCTATGACGACATCTCCGCCACCTCTCTCAATGAAGATGAGCAGGACGTAGACGGCAAGGTCAGCTCCTGTGAAAATGCCGGCACGGTGGAAGGCGATACCTGCGTCGGCGGCATTGCCGGTGCCATGGATATTGAAAACGAGCAGGATATGGAGGGCTCTCTGACGGATATGCTGAAGGAGTCCCTCGATGTGAACGGCATCAGTATGCTCCAGTATCGGGCCAAATGCGTCAGCATCCGGAATGTGAATACCGGGGAAGTGATTTCCCGGAAGGATAAAACCGGCGGGGTGGCCGGCTTGCACAGTATGGGGACGCTTGTCTACTGTGAAAACTACGGCAGCGTGTTTTCCGAAGGTTCCTGCACCGGCGGCGTGGTGGGGCAGTCCTCCTCCGGCGTGGACAAATGCTGGGCATGCTGCAATGTGACGGGGCAGGAATATGTCGGCGGCATCGCCGGCATGGCCAGAACGGTCACCTCCTGCGCATCCGACGTCACTCTGGACGGCGTGACGGCCTGCTGCGGTTCCATCGCCGGTTATGTGGACTTTGACACGGAAGAAGACATCCGGGGCAACCTGTATGTGGAAAACGGAATCGGCGCAATTGACGGTATCTCCTATGCCGGTCTGGCAGAAGCCGCGGACCGGGAGACGCTGATGGCGGACGAATCTCTGCCTCTTCGCTTCCGCACCCCGCCCGCTCCTCCTCCCGTAGAGGAAACGCCCCCGCCGGAGAAACTGAGTACCATCGAATCGGAAGAGCTCCGTCCGGATACCGTTCTTCCTCTTGTGGTTCTTTCCGGCGACTTTGACGAATTCGTCCGGCTTCGGATAACTCCCTATGAAGGTGATTTCCCGGTTCCCGAGCACGGCATTGTGCAGGAAGCCTGGACGATCCGCATCTCCCCGGCCGATAGTCCCTACTCGCTCCGGTACTGTTACCCACCTGCTTCCGATTTCTTCCGGAAAGAAGAACTCTATCTTCTGGAGGATGGAAACTGGACCCTTTCCTCGCCTGAAATGCTGGATTCCTACATGGTTCTGGATCGGGACGGATCGGAAACCGTGCTGGCCTCGGCAGAAGTACTCAACATCTCCCGGGTTGTCTGGATTTCCGCGGCAGGTGCTTTCCTTCTCCTGCTGCTGATTCTCTTCCTGGCATCCTCCCGGAAGGAGCGGAAACGTCAAAAGTCATCAAATGCTCTTAATTGACAAAAGATAATCATTTTTCTTGAAAAGCACCCGTCTGTGTGGTATGGTAAATCCACAAGCCGAGTGCTTTTTCAACACTTTATCAAAAAAGGAGAACATAGTTATGCACGATTTTCTGCTGAAGATTATGCCTGTTGTTCTGTGGCTCATTGCAGTCATTCATATTTTCTTCCTCGTCACGTTCCTGAAACGCTACAAGGCCACCAAAGAGCCTTTGAATCTGCTTTGTGCCGGCGTGGCTCTGGGGCTTCTCTATGACTCTCTGATTCTCTCTCTCGGCACAGTTCTTCCCGAGGGCGCTCTGCTCAAAGGCTTGAGTCAGGTCCGCTATATCAGCCACGGTGCGCTGATTCCCCTGCTGCTTCCCATCAGTGCCTATGCCCTCAACTTCAAAAAGACGGGCAAAACGATCGTCTGGATTCTTACGGGAATTCTCATCATCCTCGGCATCGGCTCCGGCATTACCACCGGTACGGCTGCGGAGCACGTAGGTGTTGTCCGCTATGCCTGTGACAAGGCAGCAACCCCCGGCTGGGCCTACACAGTCAGCACCTCCGTCCTTGCCTACGGTATGGTAATTCCCCTCATCATCGCCGGCATCATCGTCTGGGTCAAGCAGAAAACGCCGTTTCTGTTTCTCTCCGGTTTCCTGATGTTTGCCTTCTCTGCACTGGGTCCTGCTACCGGCAATTTTGATCTGATCTTCTTTATCAGCATGTTCGGGGAAGTGTTCATGGTTCTGTTCTTCCTCCTTTATGTGAAGAAAAGAGGATAAGACTTCATTTGCAATACATTGGGGCTGACGGAATCGCAGAATCTGCGGTTCCGTCTCTTTACTATTGAAGATAAGTGTGCTAATATTACCCCAAATAGCTGAATGCTTTTTTGTGTATCTTTTGAATTAAAGGAGAATATAACATGGTCAATTATGCAGACAGAATGGACGGCGTCAAAGCCTCCGAAATCCGCGAATTGCTTGCCCTGACCCAGAGACCTGAGGTCACTTCTTTTGCCGGCGGTCTTCCCGCTCCCGAGCTCTTCCCTATAGCGCAGTTCAAGGCAGCCTGCGACGCTGTCCTGGATGAAACCGGCGCCACGGCTCTTCAGTACGGGCAAACGGACGGCTGGGCACCTCTGAGACAGCAGATTGCCGACAGAATGCTGGTCAAGAACCAGATTCACACGACTGCTTCCAATATCATGCTCACTGCCGGTTCCCAGCAGGGCCTTGACTACGTTGCCAGACTGTTCTGCAATCCCGGTGATGTGGTCATCATGGAATCCCCGTCCTATCTGGGCGCCATCAATGCGTTCCGCCTTTCCGAGCCCAGCTTCGTGGAAATCCCCACGGATGAGTACGGCATGATCATGTCCGAGCTGGAGAAGGTTCTTGCCACCACCAAAAATGTAAAATTCATCTATGTCATCCCCGACTTCCAGAATCCTACCGGCCGTACCTGGCCTCTGGAGAGAAGAAAGGAATTCATGGAGATTATCACAAAATATGAAATACCCGTCGTGGAAGACAACCCCTACGGCGAGCTCCGCTACAAAGGCGAATTCCTCCCCTCTCTCAAGTCCATGGATACCAAGGGTCTGGTCATCTATCTGGGTACTTTCTCCAAGATTCTGGCTCCCGGTACCCGTATTGCATGGATGTGCGCCAGCGATGAATACATCGAAAAGCTGAATCTGCTGGCTCAGGGGTCCGTTCTTCAGACCTCCACCTTCGCTGCCATGGCTGTTTCCAAGTTCCTGGAAATGTATGACATTGACGAGCACGTGGCCAAGATTCGTGAAGTCTACCGTCACAGAGCCGGCGTTATGGTGCAGGCTATGAAGGACTACTTCCCCGACTGCGTCAAGTTCACGGATCCGGACGGCGGTCTCTTCACCTGGGCAGAGCTTCCCGAGTACATCGATACCAAGGTCATGGCTTCGGAATGCCTGGAGAAGAATGTAGCCTATGTTCCCGGTGCCGGTTTCTTCCCCAACGGAGGCAATGACCACTGCATGCGCCTGAACTACTCCTGTTCCGGCGATGAAGCCATTGTCAACGGCATCAAGCTCATCGGCGAAGTCATCAAGGCCAATCTGAAGTAATTCCAATGCCATAGATACAGCAATACCGGGGCAGACAATCGCCTGCCCCGGTATTATATTGCATCATCGGTTATTCTTTTAGCTGCTCAGGAGCCGCCTCCTCTGCGGGAGTTTCATCCGCTGCAGGAACTTCCTCTTCCGCAGATGCTTCCGGCGCGGCTTCTTCGGCAGAAGCGACCCGGTTCAGCTGCGCCTGCTGCTCTGCCAGCCAGGCAGCGTATTCTTCCGTCATGCGGGACTGATCCGGGTTCACCGGAATCTCCTCCACGGCATCGAAGGCCAGGGATGTCTCTTCCGGAGCGGGAATATCCCGCAGGGGAACACATGCCGGCGCTTCCTCCGCGGGGAGTTCCTCTGCCGCCGCTGCTGCCGGGGCTTCCTTCTTTTTCTTCAGGAGGACTATGGCTGCCGTCACTGCTGCCGCAATCACTACTGCCAGAATAATCCATAACAATACCTTCATATTTCTACCGTCCTGTCAGTTCCAGAATATCTGTAACCGATTATATCAAGTTTTCCCCCGATTGCAAACTCCGGAATTCACTTTTTTCCGGAATCCCGGCAAAAGAGTACGGTTCTGTCTGCCCGTTGACTGTTTTCTCCTTTTGCATTATAGTATTTGCGTACCTTAATCATCGGGGAAACACCATATCTGTGAGGAAATCGTATGAAAAAGTTTCTGAAATTTCTGGCAATTCTTCTGCTCATCATCGTCCTGCTGGCGGCAGCGCTGTTTGTCTGGATTTCCGTCGCTAATAAAAAAACAGATTTTGAAAGCGATGATGTTTCGGCCTATGTCCATGCCGCACCGCTGACAGACGGGGAACGCTATACCTTCTCCGCAGATGCGGACACCGTCACCATGGCCTTTGACAAACGGGATGTCTACTGGTATCTGACGGCAAAATACGGAACGAATTTTGCGGAAGGAATCGCGGAAGACTTTGCTGCGGAAGGAATTCAGCTGAAGGGACTGGCAATTTCTCTGGAAGAGGGGGAAATCGTTCTGCATGCCAAAGTCGGATACGGAATTCTTTCACTGAACATCCGCATTCCCTGCACCTTCAGCTATGACGGTTCCGCCTTCGTGCTGAAGCCCGAGAGCATCTCTGCTTTGGGAATGGACTTCACAAAGCTGGTCGGAGACGAGCTCGCCGATCTGCGCATGGAAATTCCCTTTGAATATCTGATTCTCGACAGCGTGGACCGCGTGGAGGTCTCAGAGGGATGCATCCGATTTACCGGCCCGCTGATGGTTCGCTACATGGGGATGGCCCGGGAGGGCTTTACGAAAGAAGAGCTGGCAAAGATGCTGGACGACAGCCGTTGCAGCTACGCCGCCAACATCCTCTACAAGTACACAGAAGACCCCGCAGAAGGGAAATACTACTGGATGTCCCTGTTGGAGGAGGATCCTTCTCTGTATACAACCATCTTTGAGCAGCTGCTCTCCATGATCAGTCCGCAGACCTTCGGCGGATTCTATCTCAACGGCAGATACTGTAACCTGATTTTCCGTCTCATTCCCACCTATAACCCCTTGGACTATCAGGAGAATTACAAACTTCTGGCAGCAGACTACAGCAACCGGCTGTAAACAATGATATCCTTTTCACATCATCTGCCTCAGGATTCTTTCAAAGTTCCCGTGGCAGATTTTTTATTCCTTCCAGGCGAAGCAGTTCTTTTTTCCGCTCCAAGCCGCCGGCGTAGCCGGTAAGACTGCCGTCCGCCCCCGTCACCCGATGACAGGGGATGATAATGGAAACAGGATTGTGACCGACAGCGCCGCCAACGGCCCGGGCAGACATTCGCGGTATCCCGTTTTCCGCTGCCAGAATTGCCGCAATCTCGCCGTAGGTCATCAGCTGACCGTAGGGAATTCTCTGAAGAATCTCCCAGACTCTGCTCCGGAACGGGGTCCCGCGAAGATGCAGAACAGGGAACCTGTCCGGTTTTTCTCCCCGAAAGTAGGTATTCAGCCATGCCGACGTTTCGCAGAAAACCGGGAGGTGCTCTTCTCTGCATTCCGCCGAAAGTGAAGCGCCAAAGTGCTTCTGCCCGTCAAACCAGAGCCCCGTCAGCCCCTCGCCGTCACTTGCCATGGTAATTCCCCCCAGCGGGGAATCATAATGAAATGAATAATCCATTGAAAATCTCCCTGAAAAACGAAATAACCCTTGGCCGTACGTCTTTCACCCGCAACAGCCAAGGGTTATTTCTCAAAGTCCTTTGTATCAAGCATCCTGGTTACCTCCGAATTCTGCAGATTTCTGCCCCAGATCTCTCCTGCGGATCTCTTCCCTTTCACATAATTCATCGACTGGCGATATTCCCGAAAGCGGGATGAGCTTTTATGAGGGACGTACCTGCCGTCAGACCGGGTTCCGGCGCCTGTCCTCCATTGAGGAGCCGGGCATCGGAATGAATCATTCTCAGGACTCTTTCTGTTGTTATCATAACAAATCACCGGAGGAAAATCCATTCGCCGACTGAACAAGAAAGGCCTTCAAAATTTGTGCAGAACGGAGAAAAAGAACCGTCTGTGCTTTTCCTGTTGCTTTTCGTTTTCAATCAGTATATCATGAAAGTGTTGCGGGGCTTTTTCCCGGCAACAGCAGAAAAACCGCCGAAGGGCGGTTTTTTCTTATCTGACCTCTTTTTTCCGGGAGGGATTGCAGCGCTCGCAGGGAACATTCGTCTGGCACAGTCCGCAACCGTACCGGGGGTAATGAATCACACCTGATTTTTTCAGGTACGCGCTGCATTTTTTGTGATCCTTTCCTTTCTCCGGATCAATTGCGCCGACAGGACAGCGCCGGGCACAGGCACCGCAGGCGATGCAGTATTCATACAGCTCTGTGTAAGGCCTGGGATCCGCTTCCAGAGGCGCCGTCACGATAACGCTGGTGAAGCGGCCTGCCATACCTCTCTCGGTAATCAGGCCTTTGGAAAGACCGAAAGTCCCCAGACCGCAGAGCCAGGCCACGTGCCGTTCCGACCAACGGCTGCCGAAGGTATCCGGGGTAATCTCATCGTAGCCTTCAATACCTTTGCCGGCAACTACCTTCTGAAATCGGGGATCAACGCAGGGACCGCAGCATTCAAATCCCTGTTCCCGGAACCAGGCACACAACGCCTCTGTATAGGCGCTGATGAAGGCCTGCCCCTCGATACGGGCAATGGTCCAGAGCCCGGATGCCTTTCCTTCGGATTTCCGATTGCTTTCCGCCACGGTTTCACTCATCGGGAAAAACAGAGAGACGATGGCTTTTGCGCCGGGCTGCCACTCCTCGGGGAGCATAAACCAGGGGCCGATTACCTCCGGCGACCGGAAGCGTGCAAACAGCGGGTCATCCGCTGCTCCGAAACCCACGATTGGGGCCTCAAACAGCGCGGTGCCGACATACCGGGAAGGGACTTTGTCTTCTCTCTGCAGAATATTCCCGGGAACCTGGGAAAACAGTGCCGTGCACTGCTCTGTTACCTGCTGCTGATTCATGTTCATTCCTCCTTCTTCGGGAACTCCGTCAGCTGCGGCGAATGGAGCTTCCCTGCTCGGACTTGACGATTTCAAGATGCGTCGTGATATTGCTCTCAAGCATCGGAACATGGCTGATAATTCCGATCATGCCGTTGCCTTTTCGCACGCTGTCCAGTATATCCATGGCATCATGGATGGACCTGTCATCCAGTGTTCCGAAACCTTCGTCAATGAAGAGTGCTTCCATACGGACGCCGGATTTCTGTGCGATCGTGGACATTCCGATGGACAGGGCAAGCGATACCAGGAATTTTTCTCCTCCCGACAGCATTCCGACGCTGCGCCCTACTTTTTCCGGACTCCGGCTGTCATGCACTTTCAGTTCCAGACCGCGCTTGTTTCCGGTTCCCCGGTCATCGCTGCGGAACAGGCGGTATCTGCCGCCGTGAACCTTCTCCAGCATCCGGTTGGCTTCTCCGATTACCTGATGGAACATAATCGCCAGAACATAGCGCTGCAGACCAATACCGGTATCGCCGCGCAGTTTTTTCGCAAAGGCAAAATCCTGTTCTGCCTGCACAATTCGGGAATCAAAATGTTCCTGTCTTTCAGACAGTCGCTCGGCTTTCTCCGAGAGCCGGCCGATTATTGCGGTGCGCTCCGCAGTTGCTCTGGTGAACTGCTCATTCTCCTCGTCGATTTCTTTCTGGCGCGCCTCGAAGCTGCCTGCATCCGGTTCTGTCTGCCCCGCCAGTTCCCCGGTTGCTTTTTTCAGATTCTCCGCCACTTCCCGGCAGGATGTCTCATATTCTGTGATTTCCTGGCCGAGACGGCGGAGCATTTCCCCGTCGATGAGCTGGCTTTTTGCCTCAGCAAGGTCGGAATAACCGTATTTCGAAAGTTCTGCGTCCAGATACGCTTTTTGTTCCTCGCTCTTGGTTTGCGCCCTTCGCAGATTCTCTCCGGCCGCATCGGTTTTCCCCAGAAGCTCCGCCGTATTCTTCCGGGCAGTTTCGTATTCCTCTTTCGCAGACTGCAGCTTTGCTTTGCAGTCTTCAATGCGTTTTTCCAGAGATTCCGTCTCCCTCTGCAGCGCAGCTCCGTCCGGGATTCCCGCAATCAGGCCTTCCCGGGCCGTGCGCAGATTCGCTTCGGCACTGTGCCATCGCTTCTCGGCCTCCGCCAGTTCCTGTGCTTTCCGGTTCTGACTCTGCTCCGCGGTTTCCCTGGCAGATTCTGCGGCATTCCACTGTTTTTTTCGGGTTTCCGCTTCTTTCTCCTTTGCGTCCACCTCATTTTTGCTGACGCTGTCCGGCTTCCTGCCGGCAGGCGCAGGATGGACGGTGCTGCCGCACACGGGACATCTGCTTCCCTCTTCGAGTTCTGCCGCAATCTCGCCGTAAATTCCTGCGAAATAGCGGTCTCGGTACTCTTTCGCCGCGGCGTCGGCGCTGTCAAATTCTCTCTTCCTTTCCGCAGCCGCAGCGTTTGCCAGATCCCGCTCCTGCTTTGCCGCACTGCAGGCAGATTCCGCCGCCTGTCGCGCCGCCTCCGCCGCGGACAGCTCTCCGGCGTACTTTCCGAAGTTCTGATAGATCGCCTGCTTTCCCCTGTATTCTCCGATTTTCCTAGTGTATTCCTCAACGGGGGAATCGTTTTCAAGCTGCTCCCGGAAGGCACCGGTTTCTGCTTCCTTCTGCTTCGCTTCCGAGAGACGCTTCTCCAGCCCGGCACAGGTTTCTCTGCAGGCAGAAAAGTCATATACTGCGCGTTCATATTCTTCTATCGGACTGCGCAGCTTTTCAGCCTTCTCCGCAGCCGCATAAATCCGTTTCTTTTCCGCAATTTCCGGTTCCTGCGCAGCAAGAGCCTTTGCCCTGTTTTCAAAGTCATGCACTGCGCCGAACCGGACTGCCAGCTGCCGGTCTTCTGCCAGCTGCTGCTGTTTCCGCTTCCCGTCGAAGGCCTCGTGCGCTCTTTTCGCAGCTTCGCTCTCTTCAGCAAGACAGGAAATCCGCTCCCGGAGCTCGGAAATACTCCCGGCGCCCTCTTCTTCCAGCAGCCGGGTGATTTCCCGTTTTTCCTCGTCCAGTGCGTTCTTCGTTTCGGAAGCTTCTCTGAAAAATGCCTGCACGTATGTCGACCATTTCTCCGAACCGAAGATTTTCTGGAGGATTTCCTCCTTTTCGTTGGAAGATGCCGTCAGAAAGCGTTCAAACTGACCCTGGGGCAGAAGCATGACCTGCCGGAACTGTTCCTTGGACAGACCGATCAGTTCTTCCGCTTTCGCCGTCAGGTCGTCCTTTTTAGGATTGCTGAAAAAAGGAATGATATTTCCGTTTACGTCAAGTTCCCCGGCTTCATACTGTGCCAGGAAGTTCACGCGTTTCGGAATCAGCTTCCGGGTAAATACATAGGTTCTGCCGGAAACGGAAAATGTGAATGACACGAAGGTCTCGGCAGCATCGTCCGCCTGCGTGCAGCGCCATTGCTCCAGATCGTTTCTTCCGGTTCTGGATTTTTCATTTTCGCCGCTGCCGCCGCCGTACAGTGCAAAGGTCATGGCATCAAATATGGTGGTTTTTCCGCTGCCGGTCTCCCCTTTGATGAGAAAGATTCCGTTTTTGGCAAGGCTTTCAAAGTCAACGGTCTGTCTGGCAACGTAGGGGCCGAATGCCTGCAGCTCCAGCTTCAGAGGTTTCATTCTCTTCCCTCCTCTGCCGATTGCATTGCTCTTTCAAACATGGCAATCAGATGTTCATCCGGGTCGGTTTCCGTCTCCTCCCGGCAGAAATACCGGAATACTTCCACAGGATTTTCCTCCAGCTCTTCCAGCTCCGCCATTGTGAGCGTAATGGAGGTATTTTCGCCCTCATACAGCTTCCCGGAAATCTCCAGCGGGTGCGGATAAATCTGCCGGAGTCTGGCGTTCGTCTCCGGCCCCACGTAGGCATCCGTAACCTGGATGCGCACATATCCGTTCTGTTCCTCTTCGCTGCAGGGAACCGAAAGCACCTCTTCCAGTGTTCCTGTCACGGTCCTGCGCCGGTGGAGAAGGGGCAGCGGAATGACTTTCCGTGTCATATCCGAGGTATCCACGACAGTAACGCTCTTTCCCTGGGTCTCCTCCTTGCCGAAGGAATAGGGCATAGGCGTACCGGAGTAACGGATCTGCGGCGCAACGTCCTGCCCCTTGTGAATATGGCCGAGGGCGACGTAATCGAATCCGTCAAATACCGAAGCGGATACCTGCGACGCAAAGCCGATTTCCGCCGCTCTGTCGCTCCGGGAAGTTTCCGCATTCGTGATGAACGCGTGGCAGAGCATAATGTGCTTTTTCCCCGGCGTGAAATTTTCCCGCACTCTGTCCGTCATGATCCGGTAGGCATCTTCCAGAGAGTCAATCTCCGCTTTCCTCTCGGGAAACAGGCTCTTCACCTTTTCTTCCGTAATCCAGGGCAGCAGGAAGATTTCCGCATCCTTCAGGGAAACCGGCTGCAGGCTCTCCTCCGGTGAGCCGCAGATGTGCACGCCGGATGCAGCAAGCAGACCGCTGAGACATGCCAGTCTTTCCGCGCTGTCATGATTCCCCGCAATGATGCAGATTTCCGCACCCGTTTTGTGCAGACTCTCGACGGCATCATTGTAAAGGCGGATGGCATCTGCGGAAGCCACCGCCCGGTCATAGACATCACCGGCGATGAGCACCGCATCGACAGCATGTTCCTTCACGATTTTGCAGATTGCATCGATGAAGTACTTCTGGTCATCAATTAGGCTGATTTCGGAATCCGAAGCTCCGAGATGCCAGTCAGATGTATGCAGAAACTTCATGAGACCTCCCGCTCCCGGTCCAGTTTTCTGTTGGGCCAGGACGCCCCGAAGCAAACCAGCATCAGTATCTCAAACAATTCATAAATCTGCACACCGTCACCCCTCGAAAAAAGACATTATTGCAACCTCAAATCTGAGGCCTTTTGCATCACTCATTCCGGTTGATGTATTCCTTGGCATGAACCAGATGGATGATCGCATCATTCGCCGGCGTCGGTACCCCGTACTGTTTGCCGAGGGCCGAAACCGCTCCGTTGATATAGTCAATTTCCGTTTTGCGTTTTCTCCCCATATCCTGGCACATGGAAGTTCTGCCCTGGCTGTAAGCTGCTGACATTTCCGTAAAGTGCTTCAGTATGGCCTCCACGTCAAATTCCTGCCCCTCCGCCTTAGCAACGGCCGCCGCTTCCTCCAGCAATGTCCTGCAGAGTGCATTCAGATCGCTGCATTCGGCAAGGAACCCGCTTCGGCAGCCCAGGATTGCGGTTACCGCATTCGCCGCAAGATTTACGAACAGCTTGCTCCACATGAGACGGCGAACGTCGTCGCTGAATGAGCAGTCAAAGCCGGACTCATTGAAAACGGCCATGATTTTCCCGGCCAGCTCTTCATTCCCGCACAGAGAACCGATGGACATCGGGCCTTTTCCGCTGTGAATCACTCTGCCGGGGCTTTCGCTGATGCTGTTATCGTTGGTAATGCCTATGAGAATCCTCTCCTTTGGCAGGTACTTTTCAGCTACCTTTTCGTGCCCCATGCCGTTCTGAAGCGAGAGAAGAACAGTATCTTCTCCAATCAGGTTTCTGTTGGCGGCCAGTGCCGCATCCGTCGCATAGTTCTTTACAAACACGATCAGAAGATCACATGGCTCGGCATCCGAGCCGGTAATTCTTGATTTGATATCTGCATGTAGGATATTGCCGTTTTTGTCCGTAACGGTTACCCCCTTTGCATTGATTTCCGCAACCGAATCCGGGCTTCCGTTGATCAGGTCAATTTCATTATTCCCGCTGAGTCTCGCACCGAACAGGCATCCCATAGCTCCTGCTCCCAGTATGCTGATTTTCATTTCATTTTCTCTCCCGAACAATCTTGATGTCATGATTATAGCATAGTTTTCCTGAATTACATATATTGCATTATATGCGTTTTTCAGGAGAAAAAGTTGCAACAGCGGCGGCGCTCTGCTATTCTTTCTGTAGAGTTCCGCAGCAGAATAATTCACTTTTTCTGGAGAATTTGCCATGTTCCTTTCGAACGATGTTTTTTCGCAGAGCGCCAGCTCAATTTTCGGGATCCTTTCCTTTCTCATGCTCACGGTCGGATTCTGGATGCTTTTCCCCAAATGCGGCATCCGGCGTGTCTGGGCCCTGGTCCCCATCCTTCGCTATTATAAGCTGGCACAGGCTGCCGACCGGGAAGACGCCGGTTTCATGCTCGCTGCCTCGATGTTCATCAGCCGTGTGATGATCTTCGGTTTCAGCTCCGTGGATACGGACAATGAAAATCTTATGCTGGCGTTTATCGCCATTTTGATCTTCGTCGGCCTGATTGCGATGATCTATGAGATTCGCGTCTATGCCGGGATCTGCCGGACCTTCGACCGGCGCGTTCTCTGGGTCCCGGTCTGGCTGATGTTCAACAGTCTGACGCCTCTGATCTGGGGCATTTCCGGCAAGTTCCGTTCTCCTTACTATAATGAGAATCCGGAGGCGCAGGCAGCTCCCGAATCCGGCATTCAGGCCGAAGAGATGACCCGGGGCATGACGGTCAACCTCACCCGGCGCACCGCCCGGAATATCCTGCAGCGGAAGACGCTTCTGAAGGACATCCACCTCAATCTGCGCCCCGGCCGCATGGTTCTGCTGCTGGGCGGATCCGGTGCCGGCAAAACGACGCTCGTCAACGCCGTGATCGGCTATGAAAAGGCGGACGCCACCGTCTCTCTCGACGGGCAGGATGTCTATAAGAAATACGACCGGATGATTTACGAAATCGCCCTGGTTCCCCAGCAGGATCTCATCCGCTACAACGACACCGTCCTGCGGACGATTTCCGACGCCGCGGTACTCCGCCTGCCGGAAAACGTTACGCGGCGCGAACGCACCCGGCGCGTGAACGAGGTTCTGGAGATCTTCGGCCTGACGTCCGTGAAAAACAGTCAGGTGGACAAGCTCTCCGGCGGTCAGAGGAAACGCCTTTCCATCGCGATGGAGTATATCTCCGACCCGAGTCTTTTCGTGCTCGACGAGCCGGACTCCGGTCTGGACGGGGTCCTCGCCAAGGATCTCATGGCCCGGTTGCAGAAGATAGCCCGCCAGGGCAAGATTGTCCTCGTGATCACGCACTCGCCGGACCGTGTGGCGGAATTCTTTGACGACATCATCGTTCTTGGGAAAGACGCAAACGGCACGGGTCGGCTGGTCTTCTTCGGCACAGTGGAGGAATCGCTCTCCTTCTTCGGCAAAGACCGGCTGGAAGACATCGTGAAGTGCATCAACCGTCCGAACGAGGGCGGGGAAGGCCGTGCCGATGAAATGATTGCGAAATTTGCGGAGGTGCAGCATGGAAAAGAATAAGTTCAAGAGAGTTCTGCATCGCGGCAGCTTCCGGCAGGTTCCAATCTACCTGGGCAAGTTCTTCCGCATGTTCGTCTTCCAGAACGACTGGCTCGTTCTGCCCATGTCCGCCCTCATTGCCTGGCTCGTAGCCTACGTTGTGGGTGCGTATATGTTCGTGAACATGGAGGGAACGCTGATGGGCAGCATGGCCCTCACCTGTGTCTGCCTCTGGAACGGCTGCTTCAACTCCATTCAGGTCGTATGCCGGGAACGCGGCATTGTCAAACGGGAGCATCGCTCCGGTCTGCATATCTCCGCCTACATTTTATCTCACATGATTTATCAGGCCTTCCTCTGTCTGATGCAGACAGTAATCACCGTTGCCATCTGCTCGCTGACAACGATGAATTTCCCGAAGGAAGGATTCGTCACTCCCTGGATGATTCTGGATTTCTCCATAACTATCTTCCTGACGACCTACGCAGCGGACATGATGTCTCTGATGATCTCCTGCATTGTGAAGAACACCACCTCGGCCATGACAGTGATGCCTCTCGTGCTCATTTTCGAGCTTGTCTTCTCCGGCATTCTGTTCACGCTGGATGCCGCCACGGAGCGGTTCTCCGTGCTCACGATTGCCAAGTGGGGCATGACGGCCATGTGCGCGCTCAGCTGCTACAACTCCCTTCCGCTGGTACAGGTGTGGAATCAGCTCGTCAAATACAGTTCATACGAGGTGGAAGGTGTGCGCCCGCTGGAGAAGCTCGTGCAGTCCATTCAGGAGAACGGTCTGGTGAATGACTTCTGTCTTGAAGTCGGTTCCATGAGCGGAAATCTGCAGTATGAGCAGACGCTTCGCAATGTTTTCAGATGCTGGGGCGTTCTCGCCGCCTTTGCTTTGGCCTTTGCCTTGATTGCCGCCCTGATTCTCAAGGGGATCGACCGGGACAAACGCTGATCCCGCTGCAGGCAACCATGAAAAAAGCTCCCCGGAGGGAGCTTTTTTCTTTGTTTATTTACATGATAATTGCTTTCTTCGGGCAAGCGGAGGCGCAGGTACCGCATTCGATACACTTGCTTTCGTCCAATGCCCAGGTCTTGCCTGCTCTGTCCACCGTGATTGCTTCCTGCGGGCACTTTTTGGCGCACAGTGTGCAGTAGACACAGGTTTCCGGATTCTGCCTGGGTTTTCCGGAAGCAGGAGCAGATCCGGCATCTCCAGCCGGCTTCTTGACCGGCTTGATGTGCGTTCCGGTAACGAGAAGATCCTCTTCCTTCGTAGCAATCATGTGATAATCCTGCGTCAGCGTAATGGCCTTGGTAGAGCAGAAGGAGGCGCAGTGTCCGCAGAAGGTGCAGGAGCCGAGATTGAAGGTCAGCGTAATCTTCTTTCCCTCTTCCACGTCTTCCATTTCGCGGGTAATGGCGCCGCCGGCACAGACTTTTTCGCACATGCCGCAGCCCAGACATTTGTCAGGATCGTAGCTGATTCTTCCGCGGTAATTGGGTGCTGCGATGCTCTCCTTTACAGGATACATGGCACAGCTGGGTTTGGAAAACAGCTGCTTGATGGCAACCGGTAAAAACGGGAAATCCATTACTTGTTACCTCCCTTTTTCTTTTCCGCCAGAATCTGGGTAGCCAGGGCCAAGCCGTCGATAATGGCTTCCGGCTTCGGGCAGCATCCTGCCACGTCCACGTCCACGTGGACATACTTGCTCAGCGGGCCGGCTACGGAATAGCTGCCCTTAAAGACATTGCCGGACTGGGGGCAGGAACCGATTGTGACGATGCAACGAGGTTCCGGCATCTGTTCCAGAGCGCGGAGCACTCTGGGGAGACTCTGCTTGGTCACCGGACCTGTGACGACGGCGATATCCGCATGACGGGGAGAACCGACCAGCTTGAAGCCCAGCCGTTCTGCATCGTAGCGGGGCGTGATAACAGAGACGATTTCAATATCGCATCCGTTGCAGGAACCGGCATTGATGTGGAAGAGCCAGGGAGACTTGGCAGTACTCTCTATGATTGTTTTCTTAAACATAGTCGCCCTCCTTTACAGACCGAACCATACCAGAATCAGGGAAATCAGAGCCAGGCCCGATACCACTGTCCAGTAGTACTTGAAAATCTGATTGATCTTCAGTCTCGCCGTGACCGCATTGACCACTGTGACGGAGAGAACCGTAACAACAATGCACAGCGCAATCATGACGAGTGCGTTCAGCGCGATGTTTCCGGTGCTGAGTCCACCGAGGAACAGGGCTACGAAGAGAGAAGACATGGTCAGCATCTTGACGGCGTGGGTCAGCTTAAAGATGCCGAGAGGCGCGCCGGAATATTCGGCCAGCATACCTTCGCAGATTTCCGTTTCTGCCTCGGCAGCGTCAAAGGGATGTGCGCCGACTTCGCCGGGAATGACCATCAGGAAGGCAATCGCTGCAGGAATCAGCGCCGGATGGGCAATCATACTGCCTTCCAGAAGCTGGTAGTCCCGAATGGCGGACAGGGAGAAAGTCACGTTGTCTGCCGTCATTCTTCCGGCCACCTTGCCGACTGCAAGGATGACGAGAACCAGGGGCAGCTCGCAGGAGATGATGGTGACCATCTCACGGGAAAGGCCGATACCCGCATAGGGGGAACCGGAAGAAGCTGCACCGCCGATTTCCATAATGGCGGGAATCAGAAGCAGATAGAGAATGACGATGATGTCCGCGCGGTAATCAAAAGCGGTGAATTCAAAAATCGGAATGAAGAGCTGGATGACCACGAGAGCTGCAAATCCGATGACCGGGCAGGCCAGGAATGCCTTTTTATTGGCAGCTGCAGGGATAATCGTCTCCTTGCCGCAGAGCTTGAAGAAATCATAGAAGGGCTGAATGATCGGAGGGCCTACCCTCTTCTGCATTCTTGCCACCAGTTTTCTGTCAATACCCGTCAGGAGCATTCCGATCAGGAAACAGAAGAGGAATCCCGGGAAAATCAGGATATATCCCAGATCCATGAGAACACTTAAAAGAACATCCATTATTCCCACCTCCTTATAATACCAGGAGCATGAAGATCATGGCCAGAGCAAGCGCAATCACGGCCCAGAGGGCGTAGTCATTGACAATGCCGCTGTGAAGATCATGCATGAAGCTGAAATAGTGACGCCAGTTGTACTTAAAGCCCCAGAAGAGATCGCTTCCGCCGACCTGGGAGAAGGCACTCTTTTCACCGCCCCAGAAGAGGTCGTGCTTGGCATCGACTTCACCTTCCACAGGCGCGATATTGGTTCTGTCATACTTGCCGATGACAGCAACGATGGTAACAGCCAGAAGGGCAACGCACATAATGATGAGCCAGGAAATCGGTTCCCAGCACCCCACTTCGATACTGGTGACTGTGGGGACTTCCGCCGGTGCAATCAGCAGATGGCCGAGAGCATAGCCGTCACCCATCATGGTATCGATGTACCTGACTGGGTCGAATGCGGCAGCCGCTGCCGGACCAGTGAGGAACTTCTGCACCAGATTGGGGAACAGACCGGTAAGAACACAGAGCGCTGCGAAAATTCCCATTGCCAGGCGCATGCCGAAAGGAACTTCCTGCACATTCTCATACTTCTCCGGCAGACGGCCGAAGAACACGGACTGGGTCACCTTGACGAAGGAAGCCAGCGTGAGAACGGAAGTAATCAGGCAGATAATCGTAACCAGCACATAGCCAAAGGAACCGGTTTCGGAAGCCTTGGCAAAGCAGGCCTGGTAAATCATCCACTTGGAGGCAAAGCCGTTGAAGGGAGGAATGCCGGAGATGGAGCAGGCGCCGATGAGGAACAGGACCGTGGTCTTCGGCATCTTCTTGGAGAGGCCGCCCAGGTCGTCCAGATTGGTGGTTCCGGTCTCGTGGAGAACGGCACCGGCTGCCAGGAACAGGAGGCCCTTGAACAGGGTGTGGTTCATGGCATGGTAAATGCCTGCGGAGAAGCCCAGCGCCGTGCAGAGGCCCACAGCCGTGAGCACATAGCCGATCTGGGAAATGGAGTGGAAGGCCAGCAGACGCTTGAAGTCATGCTGTGCCAGCGCCATGGTAACGCAGACGAACATGGACACGCAGCCCACGAACACCAGCAGGAACTGGAAGGAGTTCAGACCCATCGTCTGGAAGATGAAGTATGTCAGACGGATGATGCCGTAAATACCGCTCTTGGTGAGAACACCGGAAATGAGCACGGAAATCGATGCGGGAGCCGCACCGTGGGCATCCGCCGCCAGAGGATGGAAGGGAACGATGAATGCCTTGGTACTGAAGCCGATGTACAGCAGAGCAAATGCAATCTTCGTACTGGTGGTGAAGTTGCCGGGGATAAACGCGGCAAGCTGCGCCAGATTCAGCGTGTGTGCCTGCGCATAGAGCATAATGATGCCGGTCAGGATGCAGGTAGAACCGATACAGCCGACAATCAGATACTTGAATGCAGCTTCCAGAGCACCGTACACCTGGTTGCGGAATGCCGTCAGTGCAACAGCGGCAAAGGTCAGAATCTCCACCATGATGAACATGTTGAAGATATCGCCGGTGAGAACCAGGCCGATAACACCGCCGGAAAGCATGAGGAACAGCGTGTAATACTGCGGGACGTTGTCGTCATGCTCCATATAGCGGATGGAGTAGATGCCGGATACGAACACAGCCGTCGAAATCAGCAGGCCGAAAAAGAGTGACAGTGCGTCTACTTCCAGTGCAATACCGAAAGCATACTCGCCGGCCACGGTCCGGTTGCCCAGCCAGTAGGCGATAATTTCTCCGTCAATCATAACCGGCTTGATCAGAGCAATCATGCAGGCCAGAGGAAGCGTTACGGAGAGGACAGCCAGAATATTGCGGACTGTCTTGTTCTTGCCGAATATTACAATCAGGAAGGCGCCGACAAAGAACGCCATGACCGAATAGACGGGATAATGGTAATAATTCAGAAACCAGCTCATCCGTTCAGCCTCCGAATCTCTCTGGTATCCAGAGTACCGTAGCTCTCATGGAGCTTCATTACGAGAGACAGGCTCATTGCCGTGACGCAGGCGCCGATGACAATGGAAGTCAGCGTCAGAGCCTGCGGAATCGGGTCAACAAAGTAGCTTGCCTGTGTAATCTCGCCGGCCGTGAAAATCGGGGAAGTACCGCCGGGAACATAGCCGATGGAGATAATGAGCAGGTTGACGCCGTAATCGCAGATGGAAAGGCCGATGACCGTCTTTACCAGATTATACTTGGTGATAATGGTATAGAAGCCGAGGGCAATCAGGAAGAAAGAAGCGATATAGTTGAATGTTATCATTATTCTTCTCCTTTCTCGTTCTGAAGAAGACCGATCATGCAGATGGCGAGAACGCCTACGCCGGTAAGAACCTTCGCGCCTACCGTCAGGTTCATAAACATGATGGTACCGGAAGAAAAGAGCTTGCCGATATCGCCTTCCAGAGCGAAGGCGTTGTAGCAGAAGTTGCCCAGGAAAGCAATTCCCAGCAGAGCCAGTGCCACATAAACGAGAGAGGCAAAGCCTTCGAACTTGTGCATGAAGTTTTTGGAGAGAGAGCTCTCCAGCGTTTTGTAGTCATATCCCATGTAAATCAGGACAGCAATGCCTACCATCAGGACACCGCCCTGGAATCCGCCGCCGGGGGAAAGATGACCGTGAAGGATAACATAAAACAGATAGACCAGAGCGAAAGGCATGACAGCGTCACAGCCGCACTTGGGGATGAAATTAAGAGACTTTCTGTTCTTCATCTGCTTTTTCCTCCTTCTTCTCATGTTTGGAAAGAATCACGATGGAACCTGCCACGGCAGTAATCAGGATAAAGGCCTCGCCCATGGTATCGTATCCACGGAAGTCAAAAACGATAGAGGTGACATCGTTGACAGCACGGGCCGTTTCCAGGTTCTGCTGGACAATGGCGTCTGCGGCTCCGTTCGGATGAGAATCGTCATAAGAGGACGGATCCTGCTGGAGTTCGTAGACCGAGGTTCCGGTTTCGGGGTTGTAGGTATTCGGCAGTCTGCCCATGCTCACTGCCGCCACAATGCCCACAATCAGGAAGGCGCCGAGGGCAAACCAGGTCAGGAATTTTTTCATTTATCCTTGCCTCCCTTGATTTTCTTCAGCGTCACGATGAAAATCAGCGGGCTGAGCGCCGCGCCGACGGCCGCTTCGGAAATAGCAACGTCGGGCGCCTGAAGAATCAGGAATTCGGCAGCTGCAAAGATTCCCGTCGCCCCGAGGGCGATCACGGCGGAGAGGAGATTTTCAAAGTGGCAGGCGAGAATCGCCGTAACAATCATCCCGCATACGACAAGGATGTTCAAAAGAACGGTTAAACTCATTCGCTGTCCCTCCCGTAATCGTCAGGATTCAGAGGTTCCTCCGGCCGGATTCCGGACTTGTAGGCACCCTTGGCAATGGTGTGGGCACCGATCGGATTGGTCAGAATCACCATCAGAGCAATCACACCGATTTTCACGGCATCTGCTCCGCTGTGCTTGATGCAGGCGGCATAGAGAATGCCGGCAACAGCAACGCAGATCATACCCATAGTGGGAATGCAGGTGCTGGCCTGCATACGGCAGAAGGTATCCGGCATTTTGATAATGCCCTTTACGCCGGCAAGGGCGAAGAACAGGCCGATGGCCATGAGGATGTCAATAATGATTCTCAGTACCATATTACAGCCTCCCTTCCAGGTAACGGCCGACCAGCAGGGTATCGATGATGCCCAGCAGGGCGCCGACCAGCGCGATATCCAGGAAGATGCCTCTTCCGGAATACATGGAGAACAGAATCATTGCACAGCAGAGCAGATCGTCTGCTGCATCCGCGGCAACCATCCGATCTGCAGCGGTGGGGCCTTTTGCCAGCCGGTAGCTGACAATCAGGGCAAGCAGAGCAAAGAATATTGCGCCGATTAAAAGATCAATCATTCAAATACCCTCCTTACGCCTTTTTCCAGAGTGCCCTTGATGGCATCCCCGGCTTCTTCACCGCTTGCTGCGGTGACATCAATCCAGTGGATGTAATAGTATGCTTTGTCATCTTCCTCCACGGCATCCATGGTAATGGTACCCGGCGTCAGCGTGATGGAATTGGCCAGCATGGAGCGGCCGTATTCACTCTTTACATCCACAGGAACCTTCACAATACCCGGATGGATGTTTTTGCATCCGCCGTAGCATCTCTTGGCAACATCCCAGTTTGCCTTGATCAGTTCGCCGAGGAAAATGAACAGATAGGCAATCAGTCCGAAGAACTTTGCGGGATTGAAGAGCCAGAAGGCCTTCTCATGGATGAAAAATCTTGCTGAAAACAGAGCCACCGCCAGGCTCACCACAGCACCTGCTGCCAGTTCCTGAACGTCAAAGTTCCAGGTAATCAGAATCCAGAAACCGAGGCAAAGGAGGAAAGTGGTCAATACTGCGGGAAATTTCGTCTTTGGCAAGGTGTATCACTTCCTTCTACTCAACTTCAATTGAGTCAATATATGATTTGAATTGGTCTGCCGATTCCGTAAAGGTCAGCTTTGCGTGTTCCGCAATCGTGTCCTTTGCGGCAATGGGGAAAAACTCCTGAATACATTCGGGAATAATTCCGGAATATTTGCCAACCGAGAGCGTAATGCCGAGGCATTTCGTGAAGCCCTGTTTCTGAGCCTCTGCGTTGATGACCTTGATTATGCCTTCAGTAAAAGCCAGTTCATGCATCAGCGATCCATGCAGCTGAAGCAGGGGTCAATGCTTGCAATGATGAGACCTGCATCGGAAACATTGTTTTCCTTCAGCATGAAGGGAATCGTCGGTGTGTTCTTAAAGCTGGGGACATGAATGGAAACACGATGGTTCAGCTGCGTGCCGTTGCCGACAACCATGTAGCTCAGCTGTCCGCGCGGTGCTTCCAGACGGGACATGGCAATACCTTCATTGATCTTCGGCAACTTGTTGCCCAGGTTGATCGGGCCGCTCGGCAGCTTGTTGAGCGCCTGCTCAATGATTCTGATGCTCTCATAGCATTCCAGTGCACGGACAACAACTCTGGCGAACACGTCGCCGGAATCCACAACGGGAACGTCAAAATCGAAGTCTTCATAGGAGGAGTAAGGTGCATCTCTTCTGGCATCGATATTCACGCCGGAAGCTCTGGCGTGGGGTCCCAGAGCACCGAGGCGGATGGCATCTTCTCTGGGAAGAACGCCGATGCCCTTGGTTCTCATGGCGATGGTCTTGTCATTCAGCGCAATTTCGACGACGCGGTCGGTCAGTGCCTTCATCTTTTCCAGACCCTCGCGAATTTCCTTCTCCAGATCGTCATCGATATCCCGGCGGGCACCGCCGACAGTGCACATGGCATAGTTGACACGGTTGCCCGTCATCTTCTCCAGAATGTCCATGCAGATTTCTCTGTCATCCCAGACATGCATGAAAGCGGAGTCATGACCGATGATATGGAGTGCGATTCCCAGCCACAGGAAGTGAGAGTGGAGACGCTCCAGCTCGCAGGTGATCACGCGGATGTACTCACCGCGCTTGGGGACCTCAATCTTGTTCAGGGCTTCCACCGTCATTGCATAGGTCATGGCGTGGGAATGCGAGCAGATGCCGCAGACACGCTCTACCAGGACCATCGTCTGGATAGCGTTGCGCTGAGTAGCAAGCTTTTCAATACCGCGGTGATTGTATCCGACGAATACTTCCGCGTCCCTGATAATCTCGCCCTCGGTAATCAGCCGGGCATGAACCGGCTCTTCCAGAGCAGGATGATAGGGTCCAATGGGAACAACATAACTCATTTGTTCTCTGCCTCCTTTTCACCTGGCAGCTGTGTACCGTTCAGCTTGCGCAGTTCTTCCAGAGGAGTCACCATGATCTGGCCCTTCCCCTGTTCTTCCAGCAGATCTTCCGGAAGGAACAGACGCTTGGAAATGTCCAGTCCTTCAAAGGTCCAGCCGAAAAGCTCGTTCAGTTCTCTTTCGGGCCACTCTGCGGCCACGTCATAAATGGAACTGATGGAAGGAAGCACCGTCTCCCCGCGGACATGGTAGCTGTGAATATCCGGCTCAACCATGTACTCGTAAGAGATTTCCGGTACCCCGTCCTTGTCAAGGAAGCCATGAATCATCGCGAGATAGATGCTGTCCTTGCGCATTTTTTCTGCAATCGGGATAATTTCATCCCTGGAAATATCAAATCTCTGATATCCCTGCATAGTACCACCTCTTTTTCTAACAGATTCTCGGTAATTGTGCTCCGGCAAGCTTCTGCAGAATTCTGCTGCCGCCGGCTCTTGTATGAATAACAACTTTTCCTGGATAGTTGGTTGTTACCGTTCCTATGATTTCGGCATTAACTCCGGTTTCCGACCGGCGGAGGGAGCACAGTGCCTCTTCGGATGCATCGGAACTCACGATGCAGATCATTTTCCCTTCATTCGCGCAGTAGAGAGGATCCAGCCCCAAGACGGAGCATGCGGTATTCACATCGTCACGCACCGGGATGGCAGCTTCCTCCAGTTCAATACCAAAGGGATTCCCTTCCGTAAACTCGTTCAGCGTTGTAGCAAGGCCGCCCCTGGTCGGATCCCGCAGAATCCGGACGCCATCCCCGCAGACTGTGAGCAGATCCAGAGCCATATCTTTGAGACAGGCGCAGTCGCTTTGCAGGCTCCCCTTCATCATGCCGGACCGGGCCAGCATCACGGCGGTTCCGTGATCTCCTACCGTTCCGGAGACGATGACCTTATCCCCCGGGCAGATTCCGGCCTTTCCCAAGTGGGGATATTTCAGTGTTCCGATGCCGGCTGTATTGATATAGAGCCCGTCTCCCCGGCCTTTTTCCACTACCTTGGTATCGCCGGTGACGATTTTTACGCCTGCCTTTTCCGCTGCAGCCTTCATGGAAGAAATCACCTTTTCCAGCGTCTCCGTTTCCAGACCTTCTTCCAGAATCAGTCCGCAGCTGAGGTATTTTGCTTCCGCACCGCACATGGAAAGATCATTCACTGTGCCGAACACCGCCAGCTCTCCGATATCTCCTCCGGGGAAAAACAGAGGGGAAACCACAAAGCTGTCCGTGGAGAATGCCAGATCTCCCAGAATTGCCCCGTCTCCCAGCGCGGAAAGCGGAGAATTGTCAAAGGCTTTCACTACAATATTGTCAATCAGTTCCGATGTCTTTTTCCCGCCGGAACCGTAATCTAAAGTTATGATACTGTCCATTGATATTTATATGCCGCCGCACAGGCACCTTCCGAGCTGACCATACAGGGTCCCACCGGGTCCTCCGGGACACAGCGGGTTCCGAACAGGGGACATTCTTCCGGGGAAATCTTCCCGGTAATCACATCGCCGCAGCGACAGGCCGTCTTCTTTTCCGGATTCTTTCGGATTTCAAACTTTTTCTCCGCATCGAAGTCGGCAAACTCCTCCCGCAGCGCAAGACCGCTTTCGGGGATTCTGCCCAGACCTCGCCAGTCGTCTTCCTTTTTTACGAGGCATTTCTCCATCATCTGCTGCGCTTTTCGGTTGCCTTCCCACGATACTGCCCGCGTATATGCATTTTCCACCCGGTGCTCTCCTTTTTCAATCTGGACCAGCAGAAGCCGGATAGCCCGGCGGATATCCTCCGCTTCAAAGCCGGCAACGACACCCGGCAAATCCAGAAACTCGAAGCCCTTTACCCCGATAATCGTGGCTACATGCCCGGGAAGCAGGAATCCGTCAATGTTGAATCCTTCCGTCTGCTCCAGCGCCCGAATGGCGGGCTCGCAGGTCTTCAGCATGGAATATACAGAATAGTTCCGGACGTTACGTTCTCTGGCTATGAGCACGCTGGCCGCCGTGCCCGGAGCGGTAGTTTCAAATCCCACTCCTAAAAATACGACCTGTCTGTCCGGATTCTGTTCTGCCAGACTGATGGCATCCACCGGAGAATAGACCACCGAAATCTTGGCTCCCAATGCTCTGCGCCGGGCCAGATTGTCGCCGGGCTCCGAACCGGGAACGCGGACCATGTCGCCATACGTAGCAATAATAACATCTTCCCGCATCGCCAGATTCAGCACCCCGTCAATCACGCCCGCAGGCGTAACACAGACCGGGCAGCCGGGACCGGAAATGAGCTCCACACCTTCCGGCAGTGTGGCCTTAATCCCGTTTCTGGCAATGCTCATGGTGTGCGTCCCGCACACCTCCATCAGCCTAACTGAGGGCATTGGCTACCTCTTCCCAGGCCTGAAGATCCTCCAGTGCCTGTTCTTCGCCCAGTTTTTCGATGGCAAAGCCGGCGTGCACGATCACATAATCCCCAATCCGGGGAGTATCCACAAAGTCCACCCGGACTTCTCTGGTAATTCCCATGGACTCACACACGGCGCTGTTGCCGTTCAACTCTATAATTTTTAACGGAACTGCGAGGCACATATCATTAACTGACCCAGTGAGATGCCTTCATCATTGCAGGAAACCCTGTGATGTGTATAGACATCAAATCCTTCTTTTTTCAATCTGTTCGGCAGTCTTTGCATCAGATACATGTTTTGAAAGGTTCCTCCCGAGAGAACGACCCGGGCAAGCCCGGACTCCTCCCGGGCACGGATGCACTGGTGCACTGCCATTTCTATCAGTGTATTCAAAAACTTCGCCGCAGCGATTCTGCTGTCGGATTCACCGACCAGCTCCCGGATCATCGGGCGCCAGTCAAAAGATTCGCCAAGCCATGCCAATGTGCAGGATGCTTCTGTTTCCGGCGTATCGGAAGCGGCCGCTTCCAGCTGGACGGCACCCTGTCCTTCATAGGTAGCATATTCCTTGATTTTCAGAATGGCGGACACGCCGTCAAAGAGCCGGCCCATTCCCGAAGATATCGGGCAGTTGAGCCCTGCCGCCTGAATCTGCGCAAAAAGTTCTGCTTTTTCTAGGGAAAACGCGCGCTCATCGCATCCGCTCTCTTTCAGAAGCACATAAGCTACCCGGGAAATTTCCTCTGTGGCTTTGTCCCCTCCGATGAGAGGAATCCCGCGGATGGAGCCGAACCGCATAAATCCGTCATATCCGCCGGTCAGGCACTCGGCCCCCCACACGGTACCGTCCGTTCCCAGACCGGTCCCGTCCCAAATCAGGCCGATGACATTTCCCGTCAGGTTATTGTCTGCCATACAGGAGGCCATATGCGCGTGGTGGTGCTGAACTCTGACAAGGGGAAGGCCGGATTCGGCTGCATATTCGCTGCTCAGATAGTCCGGATGGAGATCGCAGGCCACTGCCTTCGGGGCAATGTCGAACATATGCTCAAAATGCCGGATCTGCTCGCAGTAATGGCTGTAGGTCTCCAGATTCTTCAGATCCCCGATATGCTGACAGGGGAATACATAGTCTCCCTTGTTCAGGCAGAAGCTGGCCTTCTGCTCCGCGCCGCAGGCCAGAATTGACATTCCCGGCACCAGTGCTTCCTGTAACTTCACAGGAAACGGAACATAGCCTCGAGACCTTCTTGCAAAATATTCGCTCCCGTTCCATACCCAGCAGAGGGAATCGTCACACCGGGTCTGGATATCCCGGTTATGAAGGAGATACCCGTCGGCAATCCCCTGCAGCTTTTCCTGTGCCTCGCCATTGTCAAACATAATCGGCGTTTCGCTGATGTTGGCGCTGGTCATGATGAGAAGATCAATATCATCGCCGAACAGAAGATAGTGCAGCGGCGTGTAAGGGAGCATGATTCCGACAAATCCGTTTTCGGAGATTCCCCGGAAAACAGAAGGGTCCACATCCTTCCGCTTCTTCAGCAGAACAATCGGACGGCGGAATCCCGTCAGGATTTTCTCTTCTTCTTCCGATACCCGACAGATTTTTCGGGCACACTCCACATCTCTCGCCATCAGTGCGAAAGGCTTTTCATCTCTGTGCTTCCGCTTCCGGAGTTCATCCGCCTTTTCCGGCAGACAAGCCAGGTGCATCCCGCCCAGGCCCTTTACTGCCACGATCTTTCCTTCCCGGATCCATTCCCTTGCGGATTCTATGGCGTCTTCCGATTCCGGAACCGTGAAAACGTGAGGGCCACAGACATGGCAGGCATCCGGCTGCGCATGGTATCGGCGATTTTCTATATCATGGTACTCCCTGTCGCAATCCGGACACATGGGGAAATCCGACATGGAAGTCTTGACTCTGTCGTAAGGGACATCCTTGATGATGGTAAATCTGGGGCCGCAGTTGGTGCAGTTGATGAAGGGATACCGATATCTTCTGTCCTTCGGGTCCCGCAGCTCCCGCAGGCAGTCGTCACAGATGCAGATATCCGGAGAAATCAGAGTATTCCTCTTGTTTTCCGTTTTACTGCTGCGGATTTCGAAGCCCTCAAAGCCCGTAAAAGGCAGACCGTACTCCGCCTCGACGCTTTCAATGACTGCCAGCTTTGGCGCCTTCTCCGGAACATCGGCAACAAAGCGCTCCAGTTCCGGGCGCTCTCCTTCCAGCTCCAGTTCCACGCCGGAAGACGTGTTTTTGATATAGCCGGAAAGGTTATAGAATCTGACCAGTTTATGGATGAACGGACGGAAGCCGACGCCCTGGACAATCCCGTGAATTTTAATAAATGCTCTCTCCAAGCGATAAAGACCCATCTTGTTAATTATATAACGTATTATAGTACGAAGGCCTGCCGATTACAATATCTAACCCGGTTTCTTTCTTTGATTCATAAAAAAACAGCCGTTTCCCCCGCGTCTTTCCGTTGACGAAGGAATCCGAGCCGTGGTATCTTTCTCACGTTATGAAATATCAGAAAATTGAGAAAGCTATATTCATTGCAAGACCCAACCGTTTTATCGCCGAAGTGACCCTGAACGGGACTGCCAAGCGGGTTCATGTGAAAAACACCGGCCGCTGCCGGGAACTTCTGACTCCGGGCTGTACCGTATATCTTGCCGAATCCAACAATCTGAAACGGAAGACCGGCTATGACCTGATAGCCGTGGAAAAAGTCTGTCCCGGCCGCATTCGGCTGATTAATATGGATTCGCAGATTCCCAATGATGTAGCGGAAGAATGGCTGAAAACCGGCACTTTTGTGTCATCACAGGCCCGGATCCGGCGGGAAGTGACTCACGGTGATTCCCGGTTTGACTTTTATCTGGAAGACGGTGACCGGAAAATCTTTCTGGAAGTGAAGGGTGTCACTCTGGAATCCGACGGCATCGCCGAATTTCCGGACGCACCTACAGAGCGGGGGCTGAAGCATCTGGAAGGGCTGATCCGCTGCATAGCGGAAGGCTATGAAGCCGCTCTGCTGTTCATTGTTCAGATGGAGGGAATCAAAGCAGTAATTCCCAATCGGAAAACGCACCCAGCCTTTGCAGATACCCTGAAAAAGGCGGCGGAAAACGGTGTTCAGATTCTTGCTGTTGACTGTATCGTGACAGAGACTTCCATCGTACCGAACCAGGCGGTTCCTGTAATCTTCGAATAAAAAAGGAAGGCACTTTCGAGCCTTCCTTTTTTAATTATCGGATATATTCCGCGCTTCTGAACTCAGACGCCCAGATAGCTGAGGAACAGAGAAATCAGGACGAAGAGCATCAGCAGCGGGGTGACATACTTGATGCAAATCTGGAAGAACTTTCTGCACTTCCACTCTCTTCCGTCTACCAGAACCTCTTCGCTCATCCAGTCGAAGCCCTTGCCCCAGCCGATGATAATGCACATCAGCATTGCACCGAGAGGCATCATGAGACCTTCTGCAAGCATGTCGTAGAAGTCGAGCAAATCCTGAGAGCCTTCGCCCAAGTAAGAATACAGATTCCAGAAAGCACCGTTTTCACCACCAAAGCCGAGCTGGTCGGCACAGACAAAGATGGAGATGACGAACATGCCCAGTGCGACCATGGCAACAACGGTTTTACGATTGGCAACCTTGCCCTTAGCCACACGGCAGTCAATAACACTGGAGGAAACAACTTCCATCAGGGAAATGGCAGAGGAAACACCGGCAAAAATAACCAGAAGATAGAACAGCATACCGATCAGGTCTCCGGCTCCGCCCATAGTGGAGAACACGTCATGCATAGTGATGAACAGCAGGCCGGGGCCGGCATTCACGCTGTTTCCGGTAGCAAACACTGCCGGGAAAATTGCCATGCCGGCAAAGATGGCTGCCAGCGTATCGAATAAGGGGATAATCCAGGCATTCTTGGCGATGCTTTCACTTTTGCTGAGATAGGAGCCGTAAGTAATCATTGCGCCCATGCCGAGGGACAGGGAGAAGAGCATCTGGCCGCCCGCTGTACGGAGTGCCTTGAAGAAATTGAACTGGGTTCCAGCAATCTTCATGCCCTTGGTGGTGAACATGAATACATAGCCTTGCAGAGCACCGGGAAGGAACAGGTCATAGATGATAATACCAATCAGGATGAGGAACAGGCCGGGAATACCGAACTTGTTGAACTTCTCCAGACCTTCCGTTCCCTTGGAAACAAACACTGCACAAAGGGCAAACGTAAGGAAAGTGTAGAAAATAACGGAAGGAACATCCTGCGTAAACAGGCTAAAGAATTCCGAGCCGCTGGCTGCGCCTTCAAATCCGTTAATTCCAATGAACAGCTGGAATGCAAACCCGAAGAAATAACGGAGTGCATAGCCGATGAGCACGCTGTAGAAGCCCATAATGACAAAAGCAGAAAGCGCGCCGAACCAGCCGACGATTGCATACTTCTTTCCCATAGCCTTCAGCGCTTCGATGGGGCTCAAACCGGTCTTGCGGCCGATTGCCATTTCCACGCCTATGCAGATAACACCGCACAGAACAACCATGGCAAGATAAATTAGGAGGAAGGGAAGACCTCCGTTTGCCCCCATTCTATACGGAAATCCCCAAAGATTTCCCATACCAATGGCAGAACCGATGGCTGCAAAAACAAACATTAGGTTACTGTTCCATTGTCCGCGATTATTTTCCATAATTCGCCCTCTTTTCTTTGCATTTTAGAATATTATCCATGAAAATAATATGAAGCAATATTATCACAAGTCTTGAAAGAAAAGTAATTCTATATTATTATGCATGTAATAAGTTTTTGTTATGGATAAGAAAGATATAAGAAAGTGATATTACCGCTATGGATACAAAGAAAATCAACGCTCTGCTGAAGGTTATCGAATACGGCTCTCTCACTTCTGCCGCAGAAGCTCTGGGTTATACGCAGCCGGGGCTGACGAATATGATGAACACGCTGGAAGATGAGTTGGGAACTGCCATTCTCATCCGGAGTAAAACCGGCGTGCGCCTGTCGGAAGCCGGGCAGGAGCTGCTTCCCTATATTCAGACGATGGCCGCCGCTGCCGAGGACCTGGACAAGGCCGTTGATGCCGTTCGCTCGAAATCCTATGCCACACTTCGGATCGGGGCCTATTCCTCCATTGCCAGAAAGTGGCTTCCCACCATTATGCAGGAATTCCACCTGGCCGCTCCCGATGTAGGCATGTCCGCCTCCATGCAGGATATCAAGATCATGTATGACGCCGTACGCAGCAACAAGCTGGACATTGCTTTCGTCAGCTACAGTGAGAAGCTGATGAACGGGCTGGACTGGACGCCGCTGGCCAATGACGAACTGGTTGCCGTTTTCCCCGGCACTTACAGTCCCTCCGAAGGTCCCTTCCCGATGAAGTATTTCTCCGGGCTGGATTTTCTGATGCCTTCCGGCGGTTTCGATGCGGACATCATTCCCCTGTTTGATGATTTTTCTGCCCCGGCAAATATCCGCTATACGAATATGGACGATGCCGCCATTGTCTCCATGGTGGAACATGGGTTCGGCGTTTCCATCATGTCCGACCTGATTATGCAGGGAATCAGCGGTTCCGCGGCAGTAGCCCCGCTGAATCCGCCCGCTTTCCGAAAGCTGGGCATCATCGTAAAAGAAAAGCGCAGAAACGAAAGTGCCATGCGGCACTTTATCGCTTCCGCGCAAAAAACGGTCTCGGAAATTTTTCAGTTGAAATAACTGCGCAGGAACTGTCGCGTTCTCTCCTCTTTCGGGTTGTCGAACACCTCTTCCGGAGTTCCCTGTTCTGCAATTTTTCCGCCGGCAATAAATATGATTCTGTCGGACACGGCTTTGGCAAAGGCCATTTCGTGCGTTACGATGACCATCGTCATATTTTCTTCTGCCAGCTGGCGGATTACCTTTAAAACTTCACCGGTCAGTTCCGGGTCCAGCGCGCTCGTCGGCTCATCGAAGAACAGAACTTCCGGCTTCAGTGCCAGTGCCCGGGCAATGGCAACGCGCTGCTGCTGACCGCCGGACAGCTGATGCGGATAGTAGTTCAGCTTGTCCCCAAGGCCGACGCTCTTCAGAATATCAATTCCGGCTCCGTCGTCATTGTTCAGGTTGCGAAGCTTCAGTGCCAGCATAACGTTTTCCAGTGCCGTATACTGGGGAAACAGATTGAAGTTTTGAAACACCAGGCCGAAGTGAGATCTGTCCTGCACCAGTGTCCCGGCTACGGTGATTTCTCCTTCATCGGGAACTTCCAGAAAATTCAGGCAGCGCAGAAGCGTCGTCTTTCCGCCGCCGGAAGGTCCTATGACAGAAAGCGTCTGGCCTTCTTCCATTTCGAAATCGATTCCTTTGAGGACCTGAAGATCCCCGAAGGATTTTTTTAATCCTTTTACTTCTAAAAAAGCCATCGTTTACACCTTAAAAAAATCCAGTTTCTTCTCGAGTTTCCCCAGAAGAATCGTAAGGATTCCGGAAAACAGGAGATAATAGACTCCGGTGAAGAACAAAGGCCAGATAATGCCCGCGCTCTTGATGAACGCCTGCCCTTCCCACATGATTTCGTAAACAGCAATTACGCGCACGAGGGAGGTATCCTTCACCAGCGTAATGATTTCATTCCCAATCGGAGGAACAATTCTCTTGATGACCTGGAGAAGCGTAATCTTGAAGAAAATCTGGCGATTGGTCAGTCCGAGAACCAGGCCGGCTTCCTTCTGGCCTGCAGGAATTCCCTCAATTCCTCCTCGGAATATTTCGGAGAAGTAGCAGGAATAATTGAACACGAAGGCTACCATGGCAGCAGTAAAGCGGCCGTCGCTGCCTCCGCCCCACCAGTTGTTTCCCAGGATGAGACCCGGTCCGTAATAAATGACAAGAAGCTGGAGCATCAGCGGCGTACCTCTGATAATCCAGACAATGACTTTAATCAAACCCTTCAGCGGCTTGAATCGGCTCATAGCCCCAAGCGCAATCAAAAGCCCCAGGGGAATCGCGCCCACCAAGGTGAGCGCGAAAATCTCCAGAGACTTCAGAAAGCCTGAGTTCAGTGCATGAATTACTGTTCCAAACATTATGCGGGAATAATGGACTCCTGTACGCCGTACAGTTTGGCAATCTCCATGACTTTTCCATCCTTGAATGCCTTGGCATAGAACTCGTCATACGCTGCTGCCAGATCCCCGCCCTGGCGGAAACCGCAGCCGTATTCTTCCGTAGTGAGCTTTACGGTGTAGGTGAGGTCCGGATAAGAAGTCCCTTCGCCGATCATGGCACCGGCCATCAGCAGATCGATGATGCAGGCGTCAGCCGTTCCTGCGGCAACTTCCATCAGAGCGTTGGACTGCGTCTGAACCGCAGTGTAGTTCAGACCGTTCTCTGCCGCTGCATCTTCACCGGCAGAACCGGCTTCGACGGCAAAGGCCAGAGACTTCAGAGAATCCACATCCTGATACTTGTCTGCCGAATCGGCAGCTACAACGACAACCTGAGCATTGTTGCAGTAAGGCTTGCCGCATGCCATGGAATTCGTTACTTCATCCGTCAGCGTCATGCCGTTCCATACACAGTCGATGGACTTGTTGTTAAGTTCGAGGATTTTGTTGTCCCAGTCGATTTCAATGAACTCTGCCTTGACACCTAAGTCCTCGGCAAATGCTTTTGCCATGTCGGCATCAAAGCCGATCCACTCGCCGGCGTCGTTTTTATAATCCATCGGCTCGAAATCGGTAATACCAACAATCAGGGTTCCCTTCCCCTGAACGTATGCCTTGTCAGAATCGGCAGGGGCTGCTTTCTTTCCGCAGGCACAGAGTGCAAATACCATGCACAGTGCCAATACCAATGCAAGAATCTTTTTCATTTTAATGTCCTCCAAGCACCTTGCTTTTTTATCACGCTATTAAATTATCACATTAGTTCGCTAAAGTCAACGCTTTTTTTCTGTTTTTTCAAGAAAATTTTATCGTTGACATCGCCACCTCAATATGATAATATCTTTTGGCTGATAAAGGGGAATCCCCATAATATGCGGGTGTAGTTCAATGGTAGAACACCAGCCTTCCAAGCTGGATACGAGGGTTCGATTCCCTTCACCCGCTCTGCTAAAAGCGCCAATAGCTCAGCAGGATAGAGCACCGGCCTTCTAAGCCGGGTGTCGGGGGTTCGAATCCCTCTTGGCGTGTTATATGGTGGGATTAGCTCAGTTGGTAGAGCACCGGATTGTGGTTCCGGGTGTCGTGGGTTCGAGCCCCATATTCCACCCTTTGTTATTGAGATGTAGTGTAATGGTAACACACCGGACTTTGACTCCGATATAGTGGGTTCGAGTCCCGCCATCTCAGTATACGCCCCAGTAGCTCAGCAGGTAGAGCACCGCCCTTTTAAGGCGGGTGTCCGGGGTTCGAGTCCCCGCTGGAGCACCAAAAAGGAACCGTAGTTTTGATACGAAGTATCGGATTACGGTTCTTTTGTTTTTTATTCCCTGCTCTGTGAATGTCCCTGCAGTGAAGATAATTAAGTCAGTCAATTGTCAGTACGTATGGAGAATCAATATTCCGAAAAATGCAACCTTTTCAGATAAACCGGTTTCTATATCAGTGAGGGCCCTCGTAAAGAAAGGAGAATACAGCAGATGAATGATTCGCAGATAGTAGACCTGTACTGGAAGCGCGACGAGCGGGCAATTGCCGAAACTGCCGACAAGTACGGAAACTACTGTTACAAAATCGCCTATAATATTCTCGCTGACAGTGAAGATTCGGAAGAATGCGTTAACGACACGTGGCACGGAGCTTGGAATTCCATGCCGAAAAACAGACCATCCAGACTTGCTCCATACCTTGCCAAGCTGACTCGCTGGCTTTCTTTGAAACGGCTGAGAGAACGAAATGCCATGAAGAGATCCGGGAATGAGACTTCTGCTGCTCTGGAAGAGCTGAGCGAATCTCTTGATTCCGGTGATAATATTCAGGAACAGATTGAGCTGAATGAACTGCGTGACGCAATAGATTCTTTCCTTGACAGCATGGATGCGCAGATGAGAAATGTATTTATAGCAAGATACTGGTTTATGCTTCCGATCACTCAGATAGCTGAAAGATTCAACTTCAGCGAGAGCAAAGTGAAAACTATGCTTATGCGTACACGAATCAGGTTGAAGACTTATCTTGAGGAGGAAGGATTATGTTGAGCGAGCAGTTATTATTAGCCATGAATGATATCTCCGATGAAAAAATAGAGACAGTCAGCAATATTGTTTACGGGGATAACAACTGTCGAGGTAATAAACGCACTCTGAAAGCCACAAAACGGGTTTTGACAATAGCTGCAGTAGTTGGAGTTTTTCTTGCTTTTGCCGTCGCAGCGTATGCAATGGGGCTGTTTTCATTTTCTCACCGTCCAAGAGCGGAATCTGAGAAGTACTCCATTAAATGGGACAATCCGTCAGGCGAGATCGTTTTTGACGAGTTCCAGTATGTCTTCAAGTTTGATGGCCCTTCCGAATGCTGCGGCGTCAAATTCAGGGAAGGATGGCTGCCGTTTGCACCAAATGAGGAGGTAAATGCCTGGTCCAGCGATGAAGACGGATGGCGGACAAGACTCGTTTCCGAATGCGCACCGGAAGTAGATTCGACAAGCAGTAATTATCAGCCTTACAGAGTAGAGCTTTTCTACGTTCCGCAATTTGTGGACGGCGGAGCGCTTTTTCTGAACTATCAGACTCCGGAAGAAATCATTGAAGAACAGTGGGGCGATTATAAGGTAATGAAGATTCACGCCGTCCACCATCAGCCGGGGGTAGACGATGAGGAACTGGATATCCACATCCCCGGCCGGGATATGAACTATTACTTTGTAATACTGTTCCATCCGGGGCAGGGATACATTGCGATCGTATCCGGGACCTCCGATATGGATACTGTTGAGCATGTGGCCAGAGAACTTCAGTTCAAGCAAACCGATGAAATAATCAAAAGAGAAGATTTTACAGACAACTGTTATTTCATCGATGTAGGACAAGGGTAAACCGTTTGTGAAACCATATACCGGAAACATCCGGTATATGGTTTTTATTTATAGCAATGATGAGCATCAGAACGTATTGCAGATACGTTTTTATTTTTATTTATTGTATACTGATTTTGCCGCACAATTTACGTCTGTCATCCGTTATACACTGTGAGGAGGTTGAAAATCCATGGATATAGAAGAGCAGTACGATAAACTCCTCCGCTACTGTTATATGAAACTCAGAGACAAAACTCTGGCCGAAGACATCACGCAGGAAACTTTCATCCGTTTTATGGAAAGCAAAGATTACCGCAGCACCGGCAAAGACATGGCATATCTTTATACCATCGCCAGAAATCTCTGCATCGATCATTTCCGAAAACGTCGGAATGATTGGATGGAAGATATGCAGGCCCTGCCTGAAGTGCCGGACGAAAGCTGCCCTTTGGACGAAAGGATCTCCATAGAATGTGCTTTGGACAAGCTGGATGAGGATGAGCGGGAACTGGTCGTCCTTCGGTTTATGGCAGGGCTTTCAGCAGCCGATATCGGAAAGGCCGTCGGTCTTTCGCGCTTTGCCGTACACAGAAGAATAACATCCGCACTTGAAAAACTGAGAAAGGAGATGGAAGACGATGAATAATAACGAACTGAAACGCCTGATAAAGAATGCATACAGCACGGAAACCCCGGTAAGGAAAAGAGAATTCCTGAGGGCACATCCGCAGCGCAGCCTGCATTACCCCCGGCTTCTCTTCATGCAGCTGCAATATATGAAGGTTCAGCTGACAGCTGTGTTCAGCTATGTTTTAGCTTCCCTTCTCGGGGCACTGACGGATACAAATGCCGACGTGGCCGGCATAACGGCTGTTTTCATTCCGGTTATCGCACTGATTGCTCTGACCGGGCTCGGAAAGTCGGAGAAATACGGAATGAACGAAATTGAAATGTCTACCCGGTTTTCCCTGAGGACGATCAGAACTCTCCAGCTCATCATTATCGGCACAGTCAGTCTTGCCGTAATGACCGCCATATCCTGGACGCTGAAAAAATCAGCGGGAACCGATTTTCTTCTGTCTATTGCCATGGTAGGAATTCCGTATCTGATGACAGCTTTTCTCTGCATGCTGCTCGTTCGCCGGTGGCATTCATCCAAAAACATCTACGGATGCATAGCGATTGCATTTGCTGTCAGCATTGCCATGTTCGGAGGACTGGAATACGTTCCGGCAGTTTCTGTCGGATTCTTCCGTTCTGCCTTGTTTCTTTCCTTTGTGATCTTGTTTCTGATAACAGTCGCTGAAGCATACAAATATATTCGAGGAAGTGAGGAATTACTATGGAACTTGTGTTAGATCACGTATCAAAACAATATTCGGCTATCACAGCCACAGATGATATTACGCTCACCCTGGAGCCCGGAGTATCGGGCCTTCTCGGTGCAAACGGAGCAGGAAAAACGACGCTGATGAGAATGATCTGCGGGATTCTGAAGCCGAGCAGCGGATCGATCTCCTTTGACGGTCTGGATGTCTCGGAGGAATCTTACAGAGATACCCTTGGTTATCTTCCCCAGGATTTCGGTTACTATCCGTCTTTTACCGGGAGAGATTTTCTGATGTACATTGCTGCTTTGAAGGGGTTGGACAAAAAGGCGGCACGCAGGAAAAGTATGGAACTGCTCGCCGCCGTCAATCTGGAAGATGCCGCAGATAAAAAAATCCGGTCCTATTCCGGCGGAATGAAGCAGCGTCTCGGAATTGCGCAGGCCCTTCTCAATGAACCGAAAATCATAGTGCTTGACGAGCCGACAGCCGGTCTGGACCCGAAGGAGAGGGTTCGATTTCGGAACATGATTGCCGAACTCGGAAAAGACTCTGTCGTTTTGCTATCCACACACATTGTTTCCGATGTTGAATCAATCGCAGGCCGGATTCTGATGATGAGAGACGGCCGGATCATCTGGGACGGGAGAAGGGAAACGATGCCTGACAATCTGGAAGCATTCTATCTCAGGGAATTCGGAGGTATGGAAGATGAATAATTTCGGACCGCTGTACAGATTCGAATTACGGAAGATTCTGCATCGCAGACTAACCGTAATATCCATGATTGTCGTCATTCTTATCATGATCGCCATGAACATCGGGGAATACGTCGCCGGATCGAAAATCGTAAACAAAGAAGAAACAATACTGGCGGGGCGCCCTGTTGATGACAGAATGCTGGGCGAAATGCGTACGGCCGTCGTGCCGAAAATCATCACGCTGGAAGACGGAACACAGATGGCCATAGGAGTCGGTATAGAAGATCCTGCCTATCAGCCGCTCATGGACTATCTGACGACCATTGGCGGGAACATTGATAAAGGATATTCCATGACGGAAGCTGATCTGGAAAAAAGATTCAGCGGCATAATCGATGAAGCTCTGCGGAACCAGCATCTGACCGATGCTGAATCGGAGTACTGGAAAAAACGGCAGGCAGAATCTCCTATGCCGATCACATACGGAAAGCTGCAGAACGGCTGGGGTGATTCGGTCTGCATATTATACGTGGTTTCCATTCTGAGTATGATTGCCATTGCTGCTACCTTGTCCGGCATTTTCAGCGATGAATTGCAGCTCCGTACGGATGCTTTGATTTTCTCTTCGCGAAACGGCAAGACAACGCTTGTATGGGCCAAGATTCTGGCCGGAATCACAGCCGGACTGTTGGAGACCATCATTATTCTTCTCGCCTGTGCCGGAACGGAATTTGCCCTGTCCGGATTCAGCGGAGGCGAAACATCCGTGCAGTTCTTCTTTGGACCAACGGCAATGGACATGCCGATCCGTACGGTATTCCGGACCTACTGCGCCATCATGCTGATTATCGGCCTTCTGATGAGCGTTTTTGCCATGTGCCTTTCTCAGGTCTGCCGGAATTCCATTGCCGTCATTTCCATCATGATGGCGTTCTGGCTTCTCAGCATGGTGACTCCGCCGTACAGCTGGCGCCTGATCTCGCAGTGCTGCAGCTACATGCCCGTGACATTTCTCGGAAGCTGGACATTTTCCGACTATCGCATGGTAAATATCGGAGGGCATTTGCTTACAATTCTGGAATTCGCGCCAATCCTGTATCTGCTCGCAACTGCCTGTCTGAGCGGAATAACAAGAATCAGTTATGGAAAATACCAGGTAAACAGATAAGACTTTGTCATCTGTGAATGTCTCTCGATTCGCCGGTTTCCTTCGGGTTTTCCTTTTTATTTACATTGGTTTGTGATATACTCACGAGGTCTTACTGACAAATCTATGTTCGAGGTTTATCCATGACTGCGCTACTCATAATATTTGCCGTAACCGTGATTCTGTGGATTGTGCTGCCTACGGAAATCGGAAGCCTTTTCTGTCTGACGGCTTTGATGCTGCTCCCGGGCATCACCAGTGCTACCGTATTTTCTGCGTCTTTCGGCAGCAGTACCATCGTTTTTCTGATTTTCAGCATGATGCTCACCTATGCGCTGAGCTCTACCGGTGTCCTGCGCAGAATCGCCCTCCGGTTTATAGACAATCCTCTTGCCAAAAAGAACCGCTACACGCTTTTGGGCGGATATCTGCTCGCTATGCTGATTATCGGCAGCTTTATTGCTCCCACCACCCTGTTCGTTCTCTTCTTCGGGATTGCCGAGGAGATGTACAGCCTCCTGAATCTGGAGAAAGGGGATCCTCTGGCAAAGGCAATCATGATTGGCACCGGATTCTTTGCGTCCATTTCCTGTGCCATGACCCCGATTGCTCACACGTTTCCCATTATGGCTCTCGGTTTTTATGAAACAGCAACCGGCAAAGTGATTTCCTACGCCCAGTATCTCAGATACAGTCTTCCCGTCGGTCTGATTCTCGCTGCGGTGGCCTATGCTCTGCTGTGCACTGTCATCAAAAAAGATTCCGGAAAAATAGAAATCCATTTTGAAAAAGGAAGCCGCTGGTCCTGGCGCGAGATCCTCTCTCTGGCAGTATTTCTGCTGGTTGTCGCCTGCTGGCTCGTTGTCGGCATCTGGCCGAATGTGTTCTCCAGGCTGAATGCCCTGGGAACTGCCTTCCCGGCCATCGCCGGCTGTGCCGTTCTCACTGCTGCCGGCTGTCTGAAGGTCAAGGACGGCTTTACGAAGGGCGTCTCCTGGAATGCCATTCTCCTCTGCGCCGCCACGCTGGCCCTTGGAAAGGTCCTTACCATGGACGAATTTGGCATCACGGCTCTGATTACTTCTTTGATGAGTAAGGTGACCGGGGCAATCTCTCCGATGCTTCTCGTCATTGTCTTCTCCGTTCTTCTCACCAACATCATTTCCAATATTGTCACCACCACACTGGCTTTCAACATTTTTGTTCCGATGTTTATCGCCGGCGGAATTGCCGATCCGGTCACAACAACAATCGCTATCGGAATCGGGGCTTCTCTGGCCTATGCACTCCCCAGTTCCATTGCCCACATAGCGCTTGCGGGCAGCTCCGGCTGGGCAAGTTCCCGGGATATGATGAAATACGGTGCGGTCATGGTTCTTCTCAGCATTATCGTCATGCTGGTGCTGATCTGACCGAAGCATAGCATGAGGCACTGTCCATACGGGCAGTGCCTCTTTTTTTTAATGTTTTCCCTTGTAGGAGCTGTTGTTTTTGGAGGATGATGTTCTTCCGGCCATCTTTGCTCTGCGGGCGCGCCTTCTCTTGTCCTTCAGATATGTGGCGTACATAATCCCGCCGCCGACAACCGCCAGACCGCCGACTGCAATACCGACACCTTTGAGAATCTTCAGCCCGGTACCGTTTGACGCTTTCTCCGGTTCCGGTTCCGGAGTTATCATAGGCGTAGGTTCCGGTTCCTGCGTAGGCTCCGGCGTATCCACGATTTCCGGCTCCGGAGGATCGACAATATAGATGCCTTCCGGCAGATCCTCGCCTGATGCTGCTGAACTCTCTTCCGGCGGTGCAACGATCTCTATGGTCGGCGTGGGGGAAGCGACAACGCCTTTGATCTTAATCATCGCCTTGTTGGTCATGACTTCTGCGCCGGAATAGCCCTTGAAGCCGCAGTAAACCAGCCAGCCGTTCATATCGTCCACAGGATCGTGAATATTCAGCCGGACCCCGCCGCCGTTGGTATCGGAAACCACGCAGTTGACGGAAGGATAGGTAGCATGAACTTCCTCCGGTGTAAACTTCTGGCCGTTGGGAGTCATGAGGTACCAGGCATAGGAGACATACACCGGGGAAGCGGAAGCCGTAAACGAGAAAATCGAAGACTTGTCATGGTTTTCATCGCCGGGCTGCTTCCAGATGACAGGATCCACCAGATTGGGCTTGATATACCGGGAAATCGACGCTGTGCTTCCGTTGGCGCTGATATTTGCCGCAACGCCGTTGATAAACGCTCTGGTATTGCCGTCAAAGAAATAATTCACCACGTTGGACTGCAGCGTTACCGTCAGAGTATAGTTTTTGTTTTCCACTTTCCCCGAGCAGGGAGTTCCGGCATCGTCCACCAGAGACCAGCCCGTCACAACAATGCCGCCGGTTTCACAGTCGCAGTAAAAATCGGAATAATTCTGGCCTACCGTCGGCAGATCATTCCCGCCGTAGGAATGAGAAGGATACGATCTGACATAGACTTTGTCTACTGCAATGCTGTCCTCGGCAAAGGCAAAAGGCACCTGAGAAATGCAGAGCAGCAGAACGAGCAGAACTGACAGAAGCTTTTTCACGAGGATTCCTCCGAATTAATTTGTTTCTTTGATAATTATATAATTGAGGTTTCAGGCGGTCAAGATTTATGTTATAATTTCGCCTATGAAAAAATATGATGCTGGAAAATGCGATATTGCCGTTATCGGGGCAGGGCATGCCGGAATAGAGGCCGCTCTGGCCGCTGCACGGCTCGGGCTGGATACTATCTGCTTTACTGTCAATCTGGACAGCGTCGGCAATATGCCCTGCAATCCCGCAATCGGCGGGACGGGAAAGGGGCATCTGGTACGTGAGCTGGACGCGCTCGGCGGAGAAATGGCCAAAGCAGCGGACAGAGCCTGCATTCAGTACCGGATGCTGAATCTGGGAAAGGGTCCTGCCGTTCATTCCCTGCGTGCCCAGGCAGACAGGCGCCGTTATCAGGAAATCATGAAGCATACCCTGGAATCTCAGGAAAATCTTCGCGTCAAGCAGGCGGAAATTGTCGATATCGGGGTAGAAAACGGTCATGTCGTTTCCGTAACTTCCCACACCGGAGCTGTCTTTGCCTGCAAAGCCGTGGTCATTGCCACCGGAACCTATCTTGCCGGGAGAACGATCATCGGCGAGCTTCTCCGGGACAGCGGGCCTGACGGTCTTTCACCGGCCATGGCTCTGGCACCCCGTCTGGCGGAGCTGGGCCTCGAAATGCGCAGATTCAAGACCGGCACACCCCCGAGAGTCAATGCCAGAACCGTTGATTTTTCGCAGATGGAAATTCAGCCCGGAGATTCGGAAATCGAGCCGTTCTCCTTTTCCACCCGGGTTCCGCCGGAAAATGATGCTGTCTGCTATCTCACCTATACCAATGAGGAGACGCACCGCATCATCCGGGAGAATATTGACCGGAGTCCGATATACTCCGGGGTGATTGAGGGAATCGGTCCCCGGTACTGCCCCAGCATCGAAACCAAGGTCATGACGTTCCGGGATAAGCCGCGGCATCAGCTCTTCATTGAGCCGATGGGGCTGAATACGGAAGAACTGTATATTCAGGGCTTTTCTTCCTCCATGCCGGAGGAGGTTCAGGTACAGATGCTCCATACCGTAAAAGGTCTGGAGCATGCGGAAATGACCCGCCCCGCCTATGCCATTGAATATGACTGTATCAATCCGCTGGAGCTGAATCCCACGCTGGAAACCAAGAAGATTCAGGGGCTGTATGGCGCCGGGCAATTCAACGGTTCCTCCGGTTATGAGGAAGCCGCGGTGCAGGGATTTATCGCCGGAGTGAATGCCTCGCTGAAGATTCTCGGCAGAGAACCGCTGATTCTGCGCAGGAGCGACGGTTATATCGGTACTCTGATTGACGATCTGGTTACCAAAGGGACCAACGAGCCGTACCGCATGATGACTTCCCGCAGTGAATACCGGTTGCTGCACCGTCAGGACAATGCCGACCAGCGTCTTAGCGAAATCGGTCTGAAGATTGGGCTGATTTCTCCGGATACCTACAACAGCGTGGAAGAAAAATACTCCGCTGTAGACGCGGAAATCGCCCGTCTGGAAAACACGCACACGGCACCTCTGGAAGAACTGAATACATTGCTGACAGGCCGCGGGACTTCCGCGCTGAACAGCGGCGCATCTCTGGCAGACCTGGTGCGCCGGCCGCAAATCAGCTATGCGGACATTGCACCTTTTGACAAAAACCGGCCGGTTCTGGACAGAGCGGTCATCAATGAAGTGGAAATCCGCCTGAAGTATAACGGATATATCCGCCGCCAGCTAAAGGAAATCGAAGAATTCTCCCGTCTGGAGAATCGGCCGATTCCTGCAGATATCGACTATGACGACGTGAAAAGTCTGCGCCTGGAGGCGCGGGAAAAGCTGAAGAAAATCCGCCCCGACAACTTCGGCCGGGCCAGCCGGATCTCCGGCGTCTCCCCGGCAGACATCACCGTACTGATGGTCTATACGGAGCAGAAGCAATGAGTACGGTTGCTCTCGGATTTTCCGGCGGGGTGGACTCCGCCGTCAGCGCGGTTCTGCTGAAAAAAGAAGGCTATGATGTCCGGGGCGTTTACCTGGACAATACGGATAAAGCTGCGAGGAAGGATGCCGAAGAAGGAGCCGAAACTGTCGGGATTCCGCTGCAGATTATCGATGTGCACGAAGATTTGGAACAGCATGTCTGTACGCCGTTCTGCGAAGCGTATCTTCGGGGAGAAACCCCCAATCCCTGCATTCTCTGCAATCCGGTTCTGAAGTTCCGGAATCTGCTGGACGCCGGCTGTGACCGGATCGCCACGGGGCATTATGCCAGAGCAGTCAGCGGAGCCATCTTCAAGGGGCATCCCGACAATGACCAGAGCTATATGCTGTGTCGACTCACGCCGGAACAGGCTGCCCGTTTGATTCTGCCCCTCGGCGAATATCCGAAGCGCGAGGTCCGGGCACTGGCAGAGCAGTTCGGACTCCCGGTTGCCAAAAAACCGGATTCCATGGAAATCTGCTTCATTCCCGACAAGGATTATATCTCCTGGCTGGAAGCCCGTTCTCCCGGCTGTTCCCGGAGAAGCGGGAACGTCGTTTTTCACGGGAACGTCGTTGGAACTCACAGCGGTATCTGCCGCTGGACGGTCGGTCAGCGCTACCCCGGTCTCATTGACGGGCGGAAGGTTTATATTTCCCGGATTCACGCCGAAATCAACGAAATTGAACTTTCCCTTTGGGAAGAGCTGTTCACCCGGGATGTGTACGCCCGTGACTTTTCTGCACTCTGCAGTATGCCCTCTGACTTTGAGGGCAGCATCAAGGTCCGGCATACGAAGTGGGAAAACCCCTCCTGCCGGGTTCATGTGGAAAACGGCATGCTGCACGCTGTCTGTGACGAGCTGGTCCGGGCACCTGCACCCGGACAGTCCGCCGTAATCTATTGCGGTGACCGTCTGATTGGCGGAGGATTTATTGTCTGATTTATTTTCTTCATTGCTTTGCTCTGAAATATTTGATACTATGGTCTTATTGAAGGGAGATGTTTCCATTGGTCAAACTGATTATGGGCGAAAAGGGTACCGGCAAAACAAAGAAGCTGGTGGATCTGGTCATCGCAGCGGTAAGCTCTGCAAACGGCGATGTTGTTGTTATTGAAAAGGATAAAAAGCTCACCTACGATATTCCGTATCAGGCGCGTCTGATTGACGCCGGTGAGTACGGCATCAACTCCTATTCGCTGCTGAAGGGTTTCATTTCCGGTCTGCACGCCGGTAACTATGACATTACCCATTTCTTTATCGATAATTTCTTCAAGCTGGTGAATGACAGCGATCCTGCGGATCTGCCGGGATTCATGAACTGGCTCGAGCAGTTCTCCAACCGGGAGAATATTGAATGCGTCATCAGCGTTTCTGCGGACGAGGCATCCTGTCCGGAAGAACTGAAGAAGTTCCTTTTGTAATTCGCACGATATCAAAGGAGCGGAGCAGATGCTCCGCTTCTTTTCGTATATCTCCGGTATTCCTATGTTTTCTGTACGCCGTAAATACCGATCAGTGTGACAGCCATTGCCACTGCCGAGCCGGGAGAAAAGGACTCTCCGAGGAACAGTACACCGGCAAGAACGGAGATTACCGTCGTCATGTTGCAGAGGATGACCACCTTTGCTGTCGGTGCATTGGCAATGGCAAAATTGAAGAATGTATACGCCAGTACCGTGGCAAAAATTGCCAGAAAAAGAGCGGAAACAACAAAATCCGCATGACCGAGCGGCGTAATCAGTGCCGTCAGATCGTTTCTGTTTTCAATCAGTGCCAGAACCGTGAAGAAAAGCGAGCCCATCAGCTGGACCGTGAAGGTTCTCTCATAAACCGAATAGTCCGTCGAAATTTTCCGGTTCAGGACGGTATACAGTGCCCCCGTCATCACGGCAATCAGCAGAGCGAGTACGCCAAAGAAGCTGACGGTGCCGCCCCGGTTCTCCAACACAGTAATCACGACGATTCCGGCAATCGAAAGGATGCTGAAAATCCATTGGGAAACGCTGAGCCGTTCCTTCAGAATCACATAAGCCAGCAGCAGCGTCACAATCGGAATCATGGCAATCACCACGCCCGAAAATGCCGAATTCGTCAGCCGGACTCCGTACTGCTCTCCGATGAAATACAGGCACGGCTCCAGCAAGCCCAAAGCCAGAATCTTTCCCGAATTCTTCAGATGGAGCTTCTTCCTGCCGAGGAAGGCCGGAATTGCCAGAATCAGCGCCGCTATGTCAAATCGGTAAGCAAGCAGCACAAAGGGCGAAGCATATTCCTGCGCGGCCTTGGAAGCCAGAAGGGTAAAACCCCAGATGAAGTACACAAAGACCGCCGCCCAGATTCCCCGCCGTTCGTTATTTCCGTTATTCTGCAAAAGTTTTTTCATCTGTATCCTGAAAAAAGAGCCGGACGGCTCTTTTATTTTTTATGCATTTTTGCGAGTTCCAGAAGATTCTGAATCAGAATCGCCCGGGTCATCGGGCCGACACCGCCGGGAACCGGGGTGATGTAGGAGGCCTTCGGGCTGACTTCGTCAAACAGGACATCTCCGGTAAACTTTCCGGTTTCCGGATCGCGGTTCATGGCAACATCTACCACAATCACACCGTCCCTGACCATATCCGCTCTGACCAGGCCGCGGCAGCCTGCCGCGGTAATCAGAATATCCGCCTGCCGCGTCATGGCTGGCAGATCCTTCGTTGCCGTGTGGCAGAATACCACCGTGGCATGCTTCTTCAGCATCAGCAGTCCTACCGGCTTCCCCACAATATTGCTCCGGCCGATGACAACGCAGGTCTTCCCTTCCGCGTCAATACCGTACTCGTCCAGAAGGGTGATAATCCCTTTCGGAGTGCATGGCCAGACATTGGGTTCGCTGGCCACCATTCTTCCCACATTCACCGGGTGGAACGCGTCCACATCCTTCTGCGGGTCAATGGCTTCGATGACGATATTCTCGTCAATATGCGCCGGAAGCGGCAGCTGAACAAGAATACCGTCGATTTCGTCGTCGGCATTCAGCTTTGCAATCAGGTCCAGCAGTTCTTCCTGGGTAACGGAAACATCCAGATTGTATTCTCTGCTGAGGAATCCGCATTCCTCGCAGTCTTTTCGCTTATTGGCTACGTAAATTTTGGATGCCGGGTCTTCCCCGACAAGTACTGCGGCAAGGCAGGGCGCCCTGTCCAGGGTTTCGGCTTCTTCTCTCAGCCTGATCTTGATTTTTGCGGCCAGTGCCTTGCCGTCCAGTATTGTCATAAGTACCTCTTAAGAATAGTTATGGGCTTTCTCCAGAACCATGTCCTTCACCTTCAGGAGGCGGACCTTGGTACTGTTTTCATTTTCCTCAAGCTTCATCGTAATATACTTGATGTTGGTCTCGAGGTCGGGAATCATCACGTACTCCAGCGCATTGACACGCCTTCTGGTTTTCTCGATTTCTTCTGCCAGAAGCTGCATCGTTTTTTCCACTCTGGCAAGCTCCAGCATGTCGTTGAACACTTCTGCCAGTTTTTCCAGCGCATCATCCAGCTCCGCAGAGGTCTGGGCAAAACCGTAGGGATAAATTTCCGAAGGATCATTGCTTTTTGTTTTGAAGGAATACTCCGGCACGTTCACCGACATGATGTTTTTGTATGTCATGCTCAGCTCCACGCTCTGCCGGGGATAAAGGAGTGCCTGCTCCAGCATCTCAGGGGACATGAGAGAACTGGCAACCTGCTGAGAAGCAAAAGCTGCCGTAAGCCCTTCCTCCACCTTGATGCGGAGAGCCTTGTTTTCCTTGATGATTTCCAGAAACTGGCGCATCAGCTCGTCCCGTTTGTCTTTGAGCAGCTTGTGACCGCGTCTGGCCGTCTTCAGTCTGCCTTTGAGCTGATTCAGCACCATTCTGGTCGGGGTTACAGTGGTGCTTGCCACGGCTTAACCCTCCTTCTTCGGAAGGTATTTCTCGATATACTCGGGTTTGATTCTCTTCAGTTCACGGGTCGGCAGAATGCTGAGCAGTTCCCAGCCCAGTTCCAGCGTCTCCTGAATGGAACGGTTGGTCTCATTGCCCTGAGATACGTACCGCTTTTCAAACTCCTCCGCGAACTTGGCAAAGAGCTTGTCGTCTTCCGAGAGAGCGGCTTCGCCGAGAATCGTCATGAGTTCCTTGGCATCTTTGCCGCGGGAGTATGCCGCAAAGAGCTGGTTCATGGTGCCTGCGTGGTCCTCACGGGTCTTTCCTTCGCCGATGCCCTTGTCTTTCAGACGGGAAAGGGAAGGCAGCACGTCCACGGGAGGAATGATGCCTTTGCGGTACAGATCGCGGCTCAGAATAATCTGGCCTTCCGTAATGTAACCGGTCAGGTCGGGAATCGGGTGGGTCTTGTCATCTTCCGGCATGGTCAGAATCGGAATCATGGTAATGGAACCGTCTTTCCCGAGGCGGCGGCCGGCACGTTCATACATAGTGGCAAGGTCGGTATAGAGATATCCGGGGTAGCCGCGGCGGCCGGGGACTTCCTTCTTTGCTGCGGAAATCTCGCGGAGAGCTTCGGCATAGTTGGTGATATCCGTGAGGATAACGAGAACCTGCATTCCCTTTTCAAATGCCAGATATTCCGCTGCCGTCAGTGCCATACGCGGCGTAGCGATACGCTCGACGGCGGGGTCGTTTGCCAGATTGGAGAATACGACGGTACGCTCGATGGCACCGGTTCTCTTGAACTCGTTGATGAAGTATTCACTCTCTTCAAAGGTAATACCGATGGCAGCAAACACGACTGCGAACGTTTCGTTGTCTCCGAGAACCTTCGCCTGTCTGGCAATCTGCGCGGCAAGCGCAGCGTGAGGCAGACCGGAACCGGAGAAAATCGGCAGCTTCTGTCCTCTGACCAGCGTATTCAGATGGTCAATGGTGGAAACACCCGTCTGGATGAATTCCGCAGGATAGGCACGAGCCGCAGGATTCATCGGCAGACCGTTAATATCCATATAGGCATCGGGAATGATTTCCGGACCGCCGTCGATGGGCATACCCATTCCGTTGAACACACGGCCCAGCATATCCTCCGAAACCGCCAGCTGCTGGGGATGACCCAGAAAGCGGGCCTTCGTTTCTGCCAGGTTGATTCCCTGCGCTGCTTCAAAAAGCTGAACAACTGCCCGATTGCCTTCGACTTCCAGAACCTTGCAGCGGCGAACATCTCCGTTGGGAAGCTCCAGTTCGCCGAGTTCGTCGTAGGTAACGCCTTCCACGTTTTCCACGATCATCAGCGGGCTGGCAATCTGCTTTATGGTTTTATACTCTTTAATCATAATGAACCTCCCTGTGCGACCTGATCAATCTCGGCAAGCATCTCTGCTTCGATAGCATCGTATGCACTTCCGAAAGCATTGGGATCTGCCATTTTGGCACGTCCGATCTTTTCACGGGCAGGGATGGTAAAGAGAACATCCATGTTGATATCTTTTCCGATGACATTCCGGCAGGCTTCATCATACTTCAGAACGATGTCCAGCAGACGGAACTGCTTGGCATAGGAGGAATAGGCATCTTCGTCAACAAATGCGTTCTGCTGCAGGAAGTCCTCGCGAATCATCTTTGCCGTTTCCATAGTCAGTCTGTCCGCCGGAGACAGTGCATCCTGTCCGACCAGTCTTACAATTTCCTGGAGTTCGCTTTCTTCCTGGAGAATATGCATTGCTTTTTCCCGGTTCTTCATGTAGGTCTCGCCGAACTGCTCCGTATACCAGGGGGCCAGCGTGTCCAGATACAGCGAGTAGGAAGTCAGCCAGTTGATGGCCGGGAAGTGTCTGGCATATGCCAGAGAGGAATCCAGTGCCCAGAATACCTTGACGATTCGCATGGTTGCCTGGGAAACCGGCTCGGAAATATCACCGCCCGGAGGGGATACAGCGCCAATCGCCGTAACGGAACCCTGTCTGTCTTCCGAGCCGAGGCATTCCACCACACCGGCTCTTTCATAGAACTGTGCCAGACGGGAGGCCAGATATGCGGGATATCCTTCCTCACCGGGCATCTCTTCCAGACGTCCGGACATTTCACGGAGGGCCTCTGCCCAGCGGGATGTGGAGTCGGCCAGAACAGCAACGTCATAGCCCATGTCACGGAAGTATTCCGCAATGGTGATTCCGGTATAGATGGAAGCTTCGCGAGCCGCCACGGGCATATCGGAAGTATTGGCAATGAGAACGGTTCTCTTCATCAGAGGCTCGCCGTTCCGGGGATCCTTCAGTTCGGGGAATTCCATCAGAACGTCCGTCATCTCGTTGCCGCGTTCGCCGCAGCCGATGTAGATGACGATATCCACGTCGGACCATTTTGCCAGCTGGTGCTGCACCACGGTCTTACCGGAACCGAACGGGCCGGGAACTGCCGCCGTGCCGCCCTTGGCAATGGGGAACATGGTATCGATGATTCTCTGTCCGGAGTTCATAGGGCGGGCAGGAACGTACTTTCTGGTATAGGGTCTGGCAATACGGACCGGCCAGTGCTGAATCATGGTCAGCTCCTGCTCTTTTCCCTTGTCGTCCTTCAGCACGGCAATTACGTCCGTTACCGTGTGCTCGCCGGATGCGATGCTGACGACTTCGCCGGATACTCTGTAGGGAACCATAATCTTATGGCTGATGGCGCTGGTCTCCTGCACGGTGCCCAGCACATCTCCGGCCTTCAGCTGATCTCCGACCTTGGCAACAGGGACGAAGTCCCACTTCTTTTCTCTGTTCAGTGCCGGAGCTTCAATACCTCTGGCAATGGAGTCGCCGGAAATCGCGCGCATCTCCGGAAGAGGGCGCTGAATTCCGTCGTAAATATTGTCCAGCATGCCGGGGCCCAGTTCCACGCTCATCGGCATACCGGTGGTGAACACTTCCGCGCCGGGACCCAGGCCCGAGGTCTCCTCGTAAACCTGAATCGATGCGCTGTCACCCGTCATATTCAGGATTTCCCCGATGAGATGCTGAGGACCGACACGCACAACGTCGGAAACGTTGGCATCGGCCAATCCCTCGGCAACCACAAGGGGACCTGAAACTTTAATCACTTTTCCCATTCTTTACCTCTCAATCGCCCAGCAGGTTGGTTCCCACGGCTCTTTCCACAGCAGCCTTCAGAGCTTCCTGTCCAAGACCCAGGGACCCGTCTCTTCCCGGAATCAGAATGATTGCGGGAACAGGGCTATCCTTGAATTTATCAATTTCATGCGCAAGTTCCTGCGCGAGGTTTTCTTCGATGTAGATAATGGCATACTCTTCGCCTTCGGCCGTGAGTCTTTTGAGTATCTGCCGTGCTTCTTCCGCATTGGCCGCAGGGCATGCTTCCAGGCCGAGGGCCTTGAAACCGATTACCGTTCCGGCACCGCCGATTACCGCGATTTTAAGCATAAGTGTCACGCAGCCTTTCTCCGATTACTTCGCTTCTGACTCCGGAAAGTCTGCCGCAGAGAATCATTCTGACAGCAGTGACTTCATTTTCCAGAGCGGCAAGATATGCCGTCAGCGGTTCGGAGCCGAAACTGACCAGCTTTGCCTTGGAAATATAGGCGTTGCATGCATTGTCGCAGGCAAGTTCAAACGGCGTCAGAGATTCTCCCTCCAGAGCCAATGCGCCATATTCCGCCGCTTTTTCCAGCAGGCTGCAGACATACAGCCCGGGAAGGCTCTCCTTGTCGGCATTTGCCAGGCGGTCACAGTCCACAGAGCCGCCGCGGATCAGAACGGACTTCAGGAAATCCGGTCCTTTGCCCATTCGCAGGGTCCTGACCGTGCTCTTCAGATTTGCCGCATCAATCAGCATGGCTGCATAGCCTTTCAGAAAGTCGTTCCCGCTCTCCTCTGCGCACGCCGTAATTTCTCCGAAGTATTCCCTGTCCAGCAGAAAATCCGTCTGCTGCGGGTTGGCACTTCTGGCCAGAAGCGCTTTCGCCTCTTCCATGGCAGTGCCGAGAGCCCCCGGCATTTCGGAGTACTTTTCCTCGTTGTACAGAAGCTTCAGCTTCCCGCCGGAAATTCGCCCCGATGAGACCAGCAGTGCATCCGGGTCCAGATTCATGGCCTCGGACTTGAGAATCACCTTGGCATTGTGATAGTCATATTTCATTTTGAAAACATCCGGAATGACGCTGTCAGGTGCCAGCCGGCTGATTTCTTCCATAATACTGTCCCGGTGTGCAGCCAGTGCCGCTTCGATTTCCCGGGCATTCATGCCGGACATATCTTCGTATCCGCAGTCCGTCAGCAGCTTTGCCGCATCTTCGAAGGTCGATGCATCCAGCATCCGCCGGGCACGCTCTTCCGTCAGCATTCTTGCTTCTCTGGCACGCAGCATCGCGGACAGGCAGAGGTACGCCTCTCTGTTATTCAGCATATTGTTCCTCCACCGCCGGATTACTCAAAAAGAATCTTTGCCAGTTGTGCGGACAGCTCGTTCCTGGCCAGGGAAACCAGAAGTTCCAGGGAATTGTTGACGGAAACCGAGCCCTGTCTGAGGATCAGCCCGCCGTCAATATCTGCATTCTCTTCCGAGAGCCTTAATTTCCCGCCGGTTTTCTCATTCACTGCGGACAGAAGCGCATCACCGAACCGTTCTTTGTCCCGGGCGTTGAGAATGACTTCTCCTTCTCCGCCGTCGGGGCATGCACGCAGGGCAAGACTGATCAGGAAGTTCCTGTAATCCGCATCGGGAAGTGCGGCAATTTTTGCCTTTGCCGCTTCAAATCCCTGCGAAACCATTTCCTGCTTCAGGGAGAGAATCGCTTTTTTGGATTCCATTTGAGCGATTCTGGCTTTGCTGTCTTCCTGTTCCGCCAGGACTTTTTCCCCTGCGAGCAGCTTTTCATTCAGAGCCGCTTCTGCTTTCGCAGCGTAATCTGCTTTGATGTCCGCGCACTGTTTCTTCGCTTCCGCCAGAATGGCGTCCGCCTTTTCCTGAGCATCGGCCGCGATATGAGCGATTATTTTTTCAGTGCCTGTCATTTCGTCTCTCTTTCTTACAGAGCGATGGAGTTGAGCATCAGGAAGCTTGCCAGGAGGCAAAGAATAGCGTAGAACTCAACAACGATGCACATGATCATACCCTTGGACCAGTCATCGGGCTTCTTGGCAAGAATATTGATGGATGCTGCGGCAACCTTGCCCTGGGCAATTGCAGAGAGAAGTCCTCCAATGCCGATGGGCAGACAGGCAGAGATGATTTCCATACCCTGGGCAACACTGATGGCGCCGGCACCGGCGATCTTCAGGTATGCCAGGAAGAAAATAACGAATCCGTACAGGCCCTGGGTTCCGGGGATAACCTGCAGAATCATGACCTTACCGGACTTGCTGGGGTCTTCAGAAACCAGACCGGCACCTGCTTCACCGGTGAGACCGGTACCTTTGGCAGAACCTGTGCAGGCCAGCGCGGCGGCGAGAGTTGCTCCCAAAAGGGCGAGAGCTTTTCCTCCGATTGCATTTAAAAATTCCATTTTCATTTCCTCCAATGTGGTGGTTTATATATTTTTTTAATTGTCGCTTTTCACTCTGGCATACTTCCCGTTCAGCCGCAGCGGGTTGAAGGGCTTTCCGCCGTCCTGATAGAACTTGCCGAAGAACTCAAGGCACTGCAGCCTGAGGTCATGGACATAGCAACCCAGCAGATTCAGTCCGAAGTTCATGGCATGTCCGAGCAGGAAAATCACGATGAATGCCAGCACGGTGTACCATTTGATTCCGCTGTTCTGTGCGGGAAGCACGGCAACGGTGTTGAACACCTGCCCGATAACGCCTCCTGCCAGCATCAGGGCCATGATTCTGGAATAGGAGAGGATGTCTCCGAACCAGCCGGTGGCCGTGTTGTAGATACAGCTGAATGCCGAGGTTACTTTCCCGAAGCCCTTGGCCTCTCTCCCTGCGCCGAACAGCAGCATGGCCACAGCCGCAATGAGCAGCACAGTGGCGACCGGTCCGGGAATGCCGGGGACAATCCCCGTCTTGTACAGGGCGAACACAATTCCGGCAATCAGCAGAACCCAGAGGGAGCCTTCTTCCCAGATGGCGCCGGCCTTGTTTCCGGACTTCCACTTCTGTACGAAGGACACCGCCATACCGGTATTCAGATGGAGAACACCGAGGATCAGTGAGCCGATGAGGACCACAATGCTGTCTTCCGTCGGACTGAACAGCTTCGGCAGCCCTTGCCAGACAGGTTCTATACCCTTGGATTTGCAGATAATGTCATAAATCTGCTTCGGACAGTCGCTGAAGAATCCTCCGGTGATCACGCCGCAGATCAGCGTTGCGATTCCGCCCCACAGGAGCAGACGGCAGGTGGAAAGCGTGTTTCCTTCCGGCTGAATCTTCTTCAGGGCAACCACGGCAGCAATAATCATCAGAATGCCGTATCCGATATCGGCCATCATCAGGCCGAAGAACAGGATAAAGAAAGGCGCCATCAGCGGGTTGGGGTCAACCGTTCCGTAAGCCGGAAGGCTGTACATGTTGGTGACCATGTTCAGGCCGTCAGTGACCTTGTTGTTCCGCAGGCTGACCGGCACATCCGGGTATTCCTCTTCTTCCGGCTCCCGGGTTTCCCAGGCACAGTCGAATTCGTCAAATACCGCTGCCAGTTCTTCTTCCCGATCGGCAGGCATCCAGCCCTCCATGAGGACTGCGGATTCCGTGCCGTAAAGCTTTTCTTCCGCCTCGGCCATTGCCATTCTGGCGCTCAGCCTGTCGGCAGACAGCTGCAGGGACTCCCGGGCAGCGGACATGGATGCAATATAATCGCTGCAGCCGGCCTTCTCCGCAGCCAGTTCCTCCAGTGCCTTCTCACAGCCGGCCTTGCATTCCCGGGCCGTACCTTCCATGCCGGCCACGGATGACGGAACAAATCCTGCGCTCCGAAGTGCTTCCTGGAGCTCGGGGAGTGCCTCCCGCAATGCCACAAGGGCGACGTAAATATTTGCCTTGTCTCTGCTGATTTCATACAGCTCGCATTCGTCGGAAAGTTCCTGGAGTGCCGCCTTCAGAGCGGCCGGGGCAGTCGTCGCCGGGATCGTTCCGAGCAGAAGGGCGGCATAAGCCGTTCCTTCGCAGCGCAGGTCCTGGTCAAATGTCAGCCAGGGCTCCAGCGATTCCATAATGCTTCTCTCCCGGCTCTCTTCTGCCGAGATCTTTTTGATTCTGTCGTCCGCCTTTTCGATTTCCCGGGCAAGTGCAACCGCCTCTTCCAGACCTGAGCCGTCAATCAGCGCAGTGCCCTCGATGAGGGGCTTGGCAGAGAGGAGCGGCGTCTTTTTCGGCACTGCGGCGGATAAAATACGCAGGGCATTGGCAACCGACTGATATTCCGATTTGAATCCCGCCAGGCCGGAGCTTTCAGTTTTGACAAGTTCTTCAATTTCCGAGCCGGAGATTTCACTGCCGATTTCGGAAAACTCAACACAGCCCCGCTGAATCAGCTTCTCCAGCAGTTCCTGTTTTTTGGACCTCATGACCGCAAGAGTCAGGCGTGTCATTTTTACAATTGCCATCTCAGACGTTCACAATCCTTTCCACAACCAAAGCTGCCGCGTTTTCAAGCCTGGCTTCTGCCGTCTTGCGCAGCGCTGCTTTTTCATTCTCCGTCTCTTCCCGGAGCTTATTCAGCTGTTCCGCGGATCTTGCTTCGGATGCCGCTCTCCGGGAGGAAAGCTGCTCCTCCGCAGACTTCAGCGCCGCGTTCACGGCTGCCTTGCCTTCGGCCTCCGCTTCGGCAATCCGCTTTCTGGCCTCGGCTTCCGCATCGATGACTGCCTGCCGGGCCGCTTCTTCAGCTTTTGCTATGCTTGCAATCGCTTCAAAGGACATGTCAAACTACACCTCCTTGTTTCAAAATATAATATTAAGATTATAAAGCAAAATAACGGGTGATACAAGTAAAAATCTGTACAATTCAAGTTTGATAGTTAAAATTTTAATTATTCAAAATGACAAAACCGGACCGGGGATCTGCTCCGGTCCGGAAATTCGATATTTCCGATATTGAAGATTGCAGCAAAATTGCATATAATCTCTAAAAAACAGAGTGAGAGGCATATTATGGACTATTTTGACAATCTTGCAGAAAGCTGCACCGGCTCGGAGGAGATTTTCAACGGGAAGATTCTTCATGTGTTCCGGGACAGCGTCCGCCTGCCGAACGGGCATTTTTCCGTCCGGGAAACGATGCGCCATGTGGGTTCGGTAGGCGTCGTCCCTGTCACAGAGGACGGGAAGATCATCATCGAGCACCAGTACCGCTATCCTCTGAACGAGGTCATTCTGGAAATCCCTGCCGGCAAGCTGGACAGCCCGGAGGAGGACCGGCTCTCGGCCGCGCAGCGGGAACTCCTGGAAGAAACCGGCATCACGGCGGACGAATGGATTTCTCTCGGAGATTACCACCCCGCCGCCGCGTATACGGACGAACGCCTCAGCATGTTCCTCGCCAGAGGGCTGCATTTCGGCCCCCGGAAGCTGGACGAGGACGAGTTCCTCAATGTGGAAGCCGTCCCCGCTGATACGCTGGTGCAGGAAATCATGAGCGGCCGTATTACCGACGGAAAGACGCAGGCCGCCATTCTGAAGGCTGCGCTCTGGCTCAGAGAAAATCCCTGACCTGCCGCAGGTCCGATATTACCCGTTCTACCCGTGAGGCATCTTCTGTGCTCACGGGTTTTTTGCTGTATAGTACGGTATGCATGCCGTACTCGATGCCGCCGGCCATGTCGGAGCTCATGGAATCTCCGATGATCATCGTCTCCTCCGGACGCAGGTCCGGAAATCCGCCGGCGTGGAGCTCGTCAAAGCATCTGTCGAAGAATTCCCGGCTCGGCTTCTGGAAGCCGAGCTTTTCCGAAATGAAAAAGTAATCGAAGTACCCGGTCATTTTTGCGATGTTCAGCCGGTTCATCTGCTGTTCATATGGACCGTTGCTGGCAACGCAGAGCGGATACTTACCCTTCAGATAATCCAGCAGCTGAAATGCGCCGTCTTCCGGGACTGCGCTGTTAAACAGCTGCTGCCGGAAGTACTCCTCAAACACGAGTCCGTCAAAATCAATGCCCAGTGCATCGAAAACACGGTTCCAGCGTACCTGCTGCAGCTCGGCAAAGGTGATTTCTCCCCGTTCAAGCTGCTGCCAGACCTCATTGTTGATCTTCTCGAAAACGTGGAACATGTCCTCTGTATAGGGCTTCAGGCCGAACTTCCGGAATCCCTCCGCCATTGTCTGCTGCACATAGCCGGAAAAGCTGAGCAGCGTATTGTCCACGTCCAGAAATATGACTTTAATCATGCAGAAACACGAACCTCTTTTCTGTTTTTCCGTCCCGCTCCACGGTTTCGTTCCACATTGCAGCGGGTCTGACCCAGATGCCGCCGTCTCCGTAGAGTGCCCGGTAGACCACCATCGGCTCTTCCGTCTCGCTGTGTTTTGCCGTATACAGCACTTCATATTCTCTGCCCTTGAAGTGGCGATAAATTCCGGGGCGAATTTCTTCCATCACATTCCTCCGTACAGAAACATCACCGGAGATTCCCGGTGATGTTCAAGGATCATCAGTCGTTGTCGGCCAGAGCTTCCAGGCCTTTCGCATTTTCCACCTTGGCCGTCCGGATATTCTTGACCAGTGCCGTGAATACCGCAAAGCTGAGGAAAATCAGGACGCAGGCATAAATCGGCAGGGCCTTCCAGACTCTCGCCTTGGTGAAAATCAGGCCAAGGAGAACCGGGGTAACCGTCTGTGCGGACATGGATGCCGCATAATAGAAGCCTGTGAATTTTCCGACGGTCTTGGAGGAGCTGAGCTCGACTACCATCGGGAAGGAGCAGTTGTGAACCAAGGCCATGCCGAAGCCCTTGATGAACCAGACCACGTAGAGCAGTACCGGGAAGGAGAATTCTCCGTTCTGGCCGGTGACAACACCCGTCGGTGAAGCAAAGCACATAATAATCAGAGCCGCCACGGTAATACCCAGACCGGTGGAAATAGTATACTTCCGGCCGATTCTGTCCGCAATATTCCCCGCCGTGGCAAAACCGATGACGGAAGCCAGACCTCCGATAATAGTCAGAACCATCGTGGCAGAGGAAACGGAATTCAGATAATAGATAACATAGTTGCCGATGTAAGTGCCGATGGCATTGTCGGACATGAACCAGAGGAACTCTGCCGCCAGAATGGCCAGCAGCATGTTCCGGTTGGCTCTGGACATCGGCCCGTCGTCTTCGATTGGCGTTTCGACGGCCGCCAGACGCTCGCCTTCGGCCATCTCGTCTTTGATTTCCTCGGCAATCTCATTCTCCCGGATGGTGAAGAACAGCACCAGTGCGGAAATCACCATAAGGATGGATGCCACGATGAAGGGAATCTCGATGACCCACACGTTCCGTGCCGTATCTGCGGAGTTGATGTAGTCGCTGAGCTTGAGGAAAATGCCGAGAACCGTGGCAAAGGCTCCGCCCAGATATCCCATGATATTGATAATGCCGTTGGCTTTCGCGCGGAGCGGCTTGGGCGTGATGTCCGGCATCAGGGCAACGGCCGGATTCCGGTACATCATCATGAACATCAGGACAACCGCCATCATGATGACCATGCCGACAATGTTGTTTCTGTGGAAAAACAGGGGAATAAAGGGGAATGCCACGGCGGATACGAAGGTACCCGTAAGAATGAAGGGCATCCGCTTGCCGATCGGGGTTACCGTTCTGTCGGAAAGATTTCCGAAAATGGGAAGCAGAATCAGTGCTGCCAGATTGTCGCAGGCCATGATAATGCCGACGATCCACTGGACATTCAGAATCTTGGCCGCGTCGCCGGCCTTCAGCTCAGCGGAAGACAGGCCGTACATTCTTCTTGCGAAAATATCCGTGAGGAACGTGGGACACCAGGAGTCGTACACCTGCCAGAGAAGGAGAATGCCGAAGAAGGCAAATCCGATCAGGCAGGTTCTTTTTTTGTTCAGCTTCATTGTTTGTCTCCTCTGTTGTATATTTTGACATCCGGTTCGGATTCGGAATATTCCTGTTTACTCTCCGGACCTCTGTTTACAATCCGGTACCAGACGCAGAAGGCGATCACAAATACCAGAACGGCGCAGACGATCTTCAGTGCCGCTCCCGATTCCGTCATCAGAATGCTGATCAGGCCCATAATCCCCGTCACGGCGTAAAGGATGGCGCAGACCTGCTTCTGGTTCAGACCCAGCGCAAGCAGACGGTGGTGAAAATGCCCCTTGTCCGCATGGAAGGGACTCTGCCCCTTTGCCATTCTCCGCACTACGGCAAAAACCGTATCCGCCAGCGGAACCGCCAGTGCCATAATCGGAATCATGAAGGTAATCAGCGCATGGAGCTTGAACAGGCCCAGCGTGGACGCTGTTGCCAGAATGAATCCCAGGGTCTGGGATCCGACGTCACCGAGAAAAATTCGGGCAGGGTTCCTGTTATACGGGAAAAATCCGATGCATGCGCCAAGCAGGCAGGCCAGCAGCACCGTCACGTTGGCATCGGAAACCAGGAAGGAGACAACCATCATGGTCGCAGCGCTGATGCCGGCGATTCCCGTGGCCAGTCCGTCCACGCCGTCGATGAGGTTGACGGCATTGGTACACATGACGATCCAGAACACCGTCAGAACTACGGAAATGTTGGAGCCCAGCAGCAGGGTAAACCCGTAGGTCATGTCCTGGAACGGATTCGTGATTCCGTTCAGAACCACACCGAACGCCACGGCGACGACCGCAGCGGCAATCTGCCCCAGAAGCTTGATCCAGGGATTCAGACTGTAAATATCATCCAGCAGACCCATTCCGGCAACCACCAGCGTCCCCAGCAGGATTCCCGTGACCGGCCGGGTCAGGTCGGAAAACAGCAGGGCCGAAATGAGAAATGCCGTAATCACCGCCACACCGCCGAGCCGGGGAATCGGATGATCGTGAATCCGGCGCTGGCCCGGCATGTCGATGGCCCCTATGGCCTGGGCAAAGCGCCGGACCGGAGGCGTCAGCACAAAGGACAGGAGAACTGCCGTCACAACCGCAGCGGCGATTCTGGCCCATACGGAAAGATAAGAACTCAGCATAAATCAGAAGGGCTTTTCCACAAAGCCGATTCTCTTCGCGACCTTCCGGAGCGTCTTCTTTGCCACGTACTCCGCCTTCGATGCACCTTCGGCATAGATGCTCTTCAGGTATTCCTTGTCGGAAACCAGCTTGTCCGCTTCCTCGCGGATGGGCCGGAGTGCTTCGATTACAGCGTCACCGACGGCCGGCTTGAATGCACCGTAGCCCTTGCCGTCGAATTCCTTTTCAATTTCCTCGTAGGTCTTTCCCGTTACCGAGGAATAGATGCTCATCAGGTTGGAAACCCCCGGCTTCTCCTCCGGGGCGTAACGGACGCAGTGCTCCGTGTCGGAGTCGGTAATGGCTCTTTTGAACTTCCGGGCGATTTCCTCCGGCGGATCCATGATGAAAACGCAGCCCTGGGGGTCGGACTTGCTCATTTTATTCTCCGGGGCGGAAAGGCTCATGATTCTCGCGCCTACCTTCGGAATGTAGGGCTCCGGAACCACGAAGGTGTCGCCGTACAGGTTGTTGAAGCGGATGGCCACGTCTCTCGTCAGCTCCACGTGCTGCTTCTGGTCCGCGCCTACGGGCACATAGTGGGCATTGTAGAGCAGAATGTCTGCTGCCATCAGCGTCGGGTAAGTAAACAGACCGCCCGTGATGTTGTCGGCATGCTTCGCGCTCTTGTCCTTGAACTGGGTCATGCGGCTCAGCTCGCCGAACTGGGTATAGCAGTTGAGAATCCAGCCCAGTTCCGCATGCTCATGCACATGGCTCTGGATGAACAGCGTGTTCTTCTGCGGGTCCAGGCCGCAGGCAATGTACTGCGCCAGCTGGGCCGTGCTTCTTTTGCGCAGCTCTGCGGGATTCTGCCGGACGGTAATGGCATGTTCGTCAACAATGCAGTAGTAGCAGTTATATTCATCGGAAAGAGCAACCCAGTTTTTGATAGCGCCCAGGTAATTGCCCAGGTGCAGATCTCCCGAGGGCTGAATTCCGGAAAACATCGTTTTTTTCTCGTCCATTTTTCTCCTCCATCGAAAAAACCTTGAAAAACAGTGACTGATTTTGAAAAAACCAGAAAATAACAATTGATTTTATCAAATTAAGTCATTCTTGACAACTCTTTAAAACTTAAATAATATATAGTACTTGGTATTATTATGTATACACAGGAGAAACGAACCGATGGAAGTACGCACAAGATTCGCCCCGTCTCCTACGGGGTATATGCATGTGGGAAATCTCCGCACTGCACTTTACACATATCTGATCGCCAGAAGCAACGGAGGCAAGTTCATCCTCCGCATTGAAGACACGGATCGGGGCCGTCTCATCGAAGGTGCCACGGATGTCATATACAAAACGCTGGAAGAATGCCATCTGGACCACGATGAAGGCCCGGATGTCGGCGGTCCCTGCGGCCCCTATGTTCAGAGCGAGCGTCTGGGCATGTACCTGCCCTATGCCGAGCAGCTGATTGCCTCCGGGCACGCCTACCGCTGCTTCTGCGAAAAGGCCGAATCCGAAGAGGATTCCGGAGAATTCGGCAGAGGCGATGACCCGTGCCGCAGCCTTTCCCCGGAAGAAAGTGCGGCAAAGGCCGCAAACGGTGAGCCTTTTGTCATCCGGCAGAGGATTCCCCACGAAGGCGTTACCACCTTCCATGATGAAATCTTCGGCGACATTACCGTGGAAAACAGCACATTGGATGACCAGGTCCTCATCAAGCGGGACGGCTTCCCCACCTACAACTTTGCTAACGTCATCGACGACCACCTGATGGGCATCAGCCATGTGGTCCGCGGCAGTGAGTACCTCTCCTCTGCGCCGAAATACAACCTGCTCTATGAAGCCTTCGGATGGGAAATTCCCAGGTACGTCCACTGCTCCCCCGTCATGCGGGACGCACACAACAAGATGTCCAAGCGGCACGGCGATCCCTCCTACGAGGACCTGATTGCCCAGGGCTACCTGACGGATGCCGTCATCAACTATGTGGCTCTCCTGGGCTGGAGCCCCCGGGGCGAGCAGGAGATCTACTCGCTGGATGAGCTGAAGGAAATCTTCGACATCCGCGGTATTTCCAAGTCCCCCGCCATTTTCGATATCGAAAAGCTGAAGTACTTCAATGCCGAATATATCCGCGCCATGAGTCCGGAAGACTTTGCCGCAGCTGCGGAACCCTTTATCCGCCAGGCTGTCAAAAATCCGGATATTGACCCTGCGGGAATCGCGGCACTGCTGCAGCAGCGTACGGAAGTCCTCACGGACATCCCCCCGAAGCTGGATTTCTTTGATACCCTTCCCGAATATGACGCCGCGCTGTTCGTGCATGAAAAGAGCAAGAGTACCCTCGACACGTCCCGGGAAGTTCTTTCCGCCGTGATTCCGGCCTATGAAGCGCTGGAAACCTGGGATGATGAGCAGATTCTCGCTGTCATGACGGCTCTGACGGAGCAGCGTGCCTGCAAGAAGAGCGTGGTGATGTGGCCCGTCCGGATCGCCGCGGCCGGCAAGCTTGTCACCCCCGGCGGTGCTGTGGAAATCTGCCGGATTCTCGGCAAAGAAGAGACGGTCCGCCGCCTGAAGCTGGGGCTTTCCAAGCTGGGATGAATTCCTTCATCATCAGTGCCCCGGACAGGGAAGCTGCCTTCTCCCGGGCGCTGGAAATGGCTGCCGAAGCCACGGGTTCCCGGGAAAAGGTCATGAAATGTATCCACCCGGACGTCACGGTGATCCGCGCAGGCGAAGGCAAGGCGAAGAGCGAAATCGGGGTTGACCAGGTGCGCGCCGTGGTAGCGGACGCCGCCGTTCTCCCCAATGAAAGCCGGCAGAAGGTGTATATTTTCCGGGACGGGGATCTCATGAATGTTTCTGCCCAGAATACGGTGCTGAAGCTGCTGGAGGAACCCCCCGGGTATGTCATGCTTCTTCTGTGCGCCCCGAGTGCCGACGTGTTCCTTCCCACGATCCGCTCCCGGTGTCAGGAAACGGTTCTCAATACCGAGGCCGCCTATGATGCCGAACCCCTGGCAAATGCCGAGTCGATTCTGCAGGCCCTCGCCTCCGGCGATCCGCTGGCGCTTTACCTGTGCTGTGAGAAAATCGGAAAAATCGGCATCCCCGAGTGTGAAACGCTGCTTACCGTTACCCGCTCGGTCATCTGCGACATACTGTGCAGGCGGAGGCCGGATTTCGGCCTGTCGTCAGAGAAGCTGCTCGCCTTCGATGCGCTTCTCGAAAAGTGCCTGCAGTACCTGGCCGTAAACGTAAGCGTAAAACAGATATTTGGACTGATAGAGGTTTTTCAATGACAGAACAGGAAGCCCTTGCAATCTGCAGGGAAAAAGTTGCCAGCCACGGCCTGGAAATGAAGCTCGTGGACTGCAAATTCGATACGGCGGAGAATAAGACCACGTTTTATTTCACCGCGGACGGAAGAGTTGACTTCCGGGAGCTGGTAAAGGATCTTGCCGCCGTGTTCCGGAACCGGATCGAGCTGCGCCAGATCGGCGTCAGAGATGAAGCAAAAATGCTGGGCGGAATCGGAATCTGCGGCCGTCCCTATTGCTGCCGGGAATTTCTGAATGATTTTGCCCCGGTCTCCACGAAGATGGCGAAGGTTCAGTCTCTTTCCCTGAACCCCACCAAGATTTCCGGCGCCTGCGGGCGGCTGATGTGCTGCCTCCGCTATGAAGAGGACGCCTATGAAGAGCTGATCCGCACCGTGCCCAAGCAGGGCGCCTATGTGGAAACGCCCGACGGATACGGCACTGCCATCATGGTCAATCTCCTGCAGCAGACGGTGAAGGTCGCCCTGGACGGCGATGCCGAGAATCCGCGGCTGTACAGGGCCAAAGCCGTGGCCGCCGTACCCGGCGGCAGGCCGAAAACAGGGGAAACGCCGCCCCATGTCCTGAACTATGACCCCTCGGAAGACGAGGAGGAGCTTTCCGCCAAGGCGGAAGAGGACGATTTCTGGACGAGCCCGCAGCTCTTTGCCGAAGAGCAGCCTTCCGAGCCGGAACCCCAGTCCGCGCCTGAAGAGTCGGCGCCGGAATCGCCGGAAAAGGCGCCTTCCGGAAAGAGCGGCAGCGGAAAGAAACACCATTACCGGGGCCGTCATTCCCGTAAGCCGAAATCAAAAGGAGGAAATGCCAAATGATTGCCGCCTATGATATGTTCTTTCTCCGGCTGTTCCACGGAATGGCCAACGGATTTTTCACGTTCTTTGCCAGGCTCATCACGCTGCTGGGAGAAAAGGGGATCCTCTTCTTCCTGGCCGCGCTGGTTATGATGTGCTTCTCCAGAACCAGAAAGATGGGCATCTGCCTTTTCGGGGCTGTTGCCTGCGGTGCGCTGATTACCAACATTATCCTGAAGGACAGCGTCGCCAGGATCCGTCCCTTCGAGGCCGTTGACCAGATCCGTTCCTGGTGGGAAGCTGTCGGAGCGCCCCAGGAGGATGGGTTCTCCTTCCCCTCCGGCCATGCCACTGCCGCCGCCGCCGGCTGTACGGCCATCTGCCTGATGAAGGGGAAGAAGTGGGTCGTTCCCTCGGTCATCTGGGTCCTGCTGATGATGTGGTCCCGGAACTATCTGATGGCCCATTATCCTACGGACGTTCTCGCCGGTGCTCTGATCGGCGTTGCCTCTGGCTTCATCGCCTTCTATATCACGCAGTTCATCTACCGTTTTCTTCATAACAACCGGAAGCAGAAGTGGGCCGGCTTCGTCCTCACCTGGGATGCTCCCCTGGATGTCACTGCGCTGCAGGCGAAGGCCGCTTCCCTGCTGCCCCTCGACAAACTGCATCTCCCCAAGCTCCCCGTCCTCTCCCGGAACTCCGGAGACGATGCGGAAGATGATGAGGACGAAGAAGAGGAAAAAGAGGAAAAACCTCTTCCGGAAAAACGGCAGCCGAAGCAGGCCCCGAAGCAGGCAAAGTCCTCGGCCTTTGCCAAAGCCGCCTACGTGGGAAAGCACGAAAAGCACTGAAACCGTCGTTTCCTCTCCAATACCAATAACACAAAAAAAGCTCTCTTTCCGAACAGCAGTAAATCCGGCTGCTGCTCCGCAGAAAGAGAGCTTTTTGTTTTTTATTTTTACTTCAGTCCGTTGAGATTCTTTTTGTACAGCTCCATGCTGTACGGTCCGGCCTGCAGACCCAGATTCATAAACTGTTCCATAAATACATTTCCAATCATTTCATAGGCAATCTCATCGCCGTATTTCTTTGACAGTCTTTCAAAGGTTTTCTTCACATGCGGCACATTTTCAATCTGCAGGTTCAGAAAATTGGTAATGAGTTCCGAAGCCGTCGGATCATCTTCATCGTCTTCGCTGTTGTCCTCTTCGTCCGTATAATCCGGACACATATGCTCCCTGTATACGGCAATGTTATCCTCTATCAATTCGTCAAAAACTCCCTGTTCGGCTGCTATATCCAGGGGCGCATCAAAATCGCCGATTCGTTCCAGATCCAGATTCCACGGCATGGAAAACGGTTCCTCCAGATCGTCCTCTGTTGCCGCAGGGTCAATCATTCCGGCCCGATATTCGCGAAACGTATGGCCGTTGTCTTCCCAGATCCCGGCGCCCTTACCGTCGAGAAGTACGGCAATTCGATTGTCTGTCAGCTTTTCTTCTTTTTTATATACTTTACAGCTGAAATCCCAGCTCTCTCCTGTATCATATTCAAAGACGAAGCTGTCACCGAGATCGCGGAGGGTGAAGGAATCCATCAGCCTGTCAAACATGGAGGAATACCCCTCCAGAAACACGGCCGGCACATACTGGATATCTCCTTTGGTAAAAACAAAGCAGTGTTCAAATTCCGTTTTGAAAAGCGTGCACAGAACGCACCCCAGATCCACAAGGCTGATTCCTTCCGGTACAAGAAACTTTCTCCAAAGGGCCTTTTTGTCATACTTGTACTCCGCCTTGATCATTCTGTATGTATTCGTAAATTCAATGATGTTATCCACGTCTGAAGTCTCCCCCGATATCAAGAATATTGAAGCTTCCCGTTTTGCATTACCGTCGGCTCAACGTTATTCTACTGCATTCCCGGCTTACGGGCAACAAAAATGTTTCCCCTGTTCCCGCCTACGGCATCACCATCTCCAGCACCGCTGCCGGCGTGAACTGCGTCTTCTTCCGGCAGGAATGCACTTCATGCGGCCGGACAAAGCCGTCGGAAATCGGGACTTCCCCGCCTGTGGTGAAAACAAACTGCTTCCGGCAGCAGGGGCAGGTATAGACCTTCAGCGTCACCTCCCCGGTGCATTCCAGCAGCCCGTGGTCCAGCGGGCACCAGCACCCGGCATTGATCCAGTACATGCTCATAATCCGTTCACCTCCGCCACACGGTTCCAGAAGTTCAGCTTCCCGCTCTCATCCAGCCGGCTGTATCCCTCTGTCAGCAGCACCGCCCTGATTTCCCTGGCACTGGTCTTGCCCAGGTTCCGGATGCACTGGATCCCCGACTCCGACATGATGGCTCTGACCAGCCCGGCAACGTCTTTCACGTTGGCCCGCATCAGCGCATTGCCTGACCGGACGCTGAGATTCAGATTCAGAACGGGCTGCTCCAGCAGTTCCCGGTCCAGCGGCAGCTCCACTCTGACTTCCCTGCCCAGCATTGTCAGAGCCTCGCAGATCCCCCGGGAATCCGCCTGTTTCTTCAGTTCCTCTCCGCTCACAGCCCCATCTCCTCTTTAAAATACTTCACAGCCCAGTTTGCGTTCACAACGAAATCTTCCCGCTCTCTGTCATCTCTGAACGGGAATCTTTCTGTCGCGGCTGCAATCATTTCCGCCGTTGTCTGCAGCACTCTGCTTCTTCCGTCATAGAAGCGGATCACCAGAAAGAACTCCCCGTCTCCCTTCGGAATCAGCAGCGCCTTTTCCACATCCTCCATCCGGAGCTTCCCGTCTTCTCTCATCGCAAGCAGCATCAGCAGCTTGTAAAGCTCCCCTGCTCTGTCGTCCAGACCGGCGTCCAGGACCGCCGCCTTCTCTGTCAGATCTTCCGGCGCCAGCACGATCCGTTTCTTCACGAGTGCCGGCATGTCGCAGAGCACCTTCACGATTTCTGTCAAAGACTCTTCTGTCGTCAGCCAGATCATATAGCCGTGCTTCATGTCATTGAACAGCAGCGGGAACATGACGTTCTCTGTATGTCCGCACTTCGGGCAGCGGATTTCAAACATTTTCCCGCTGATGATGGCCTGCACCAGTTCCGGGCTGTCCGTGTTCACGCTGTCATAATAGACGGCTCCGAACGGGACTCCGCATGCCTTGCAGCGGACCATTTTCATTTTCTGTTCTGTCATTCTGATGTCCTTTCTGTCATCGGTATCCTTCACCGTGCTTTGCTTTTTATGTCCGTGAAGAATGCCTCCAGTTGCTTCGACTTTTGGATCGCCTCGTCCGATCCGGCGGAATAACCGCTGATCCGAATCGTTTCTCCATTTTTCAGGCTCACCTCCACATAGACATCCGTGATGAACGTTTTTCCTTTCGGTTCCTTTACGGCTCCCGCGATGGCCCCGATAGGTCCCGCAATGAGTCCCCCGACGATGGCCGCGCCTTCCCTGCCCAGTCCTATAGTATCGGAATCTACTTTTCGGGATACCGACAAAATATCGCCGTAGCTGTACCAGGTCACAATTCCGTCCTTTGCGTAAAGCCATTTCCTGCGGTTGTCATCTGCTGCGACAAAGATTCTTCCCACGTTCACGCGGGCAGAAATCGTACCGCCGCTTCTGCGGTAATCTTCGACTGCTTTCTGGCAGGCTCGGTATTTCTCCTCTTTCTCATTTGCCGCTTTCTCTGCCGCCTTTTCTTCTTCGTCCCCTTCTTCCCAGAGTTTCATTGCCAGAACCACGACGAAAACGATGCCAAAGACAATTGCCGTGACCAATGCAGCGGTACTAGCCACGTCATTCCACAAAGTGCCGTATAAAAACAGGCAGACAACACCGGCTATAAGCGAGGCAGCAGCAATAAGCGACAGGCGCCCCGTTTTTTCGGAACCGGTACCGGAGCTGACGCTCTTTTCTATTTTTGCCAGATTTTCCCGATAGCTCCGGTTTTCCGGCTCCAGCGCGACGGCTCTCTTCATGTATGTCAGTGCCGTGCCGGCATTGTAACCGTTCTTTTTATCCGAACAGATCACCGCCATCCGGTTGTACGCTTCCGCACAGTTCTGCGCTGCCGCTTTCTGCAGCCAGTGCAGGGCCTTGCTCAGATCCCGGTAACGGGGACTGCCTTCTTCATAAAAAGCTCCCAGCCACATCTGTGCGTTCAGATTCCCCTTTTCCGCCGCCTTTGTGTAATACGTGATCGCATCGTCAAATTCCTCGTCCATTTCCGCCTCGGCTGCTCTCTGCAGGAGCTGGCTGACTTCATCCGGCCGGGCTCTGACGGGGGCGGATTGCGATGCCGGCTTTTCAGCAGAGGCTGTCCGCACGGCTGAATTCTGACTGTTTTCCCCGAACAGGCACTCATAAATCATCTGCCGTTCCTCCTTTGGGAAGAACTGCCCGATGTCTTCATAGTATTTCTTTTTCTGCTCATAGGTCATATTTCTGAATAGCGCTTCCAGATCGACTTCCATGCTTTTCGTCTCCTTTTCTCATAAAAAACACTCTTTTTCTGTCGTCATAACCTGAAAAAGAGTGCAAAAAAGACACGCGCGAGCATGTCATATCCTATCGTTCAGGCATTGGCACCTTTCTCTCAGGGAGGTAGCCGTGCGGTCATCGAGCCTGTCTCTACCGCAACTCTTATAGGTTATGAAATTGAATTGTGTATACAGTATAGCAAATGCGTAATAAGATGTCAACCCGTCAGTTAGCCTTGCCTAACTCCGCTGTCCGCTCCGCTTCTCTCAGTGAACAGAGAACAGTGAATAACTGATAATTCCGGTAACTTGAATATGCCCCCTTGCTAAGGGCAGCGAAGCGGCCACACTCCCTCGCCGCAGCGAGAAACAGCCGCAGGCTGGGGGTTTACCACAACTCTTCACTTCTTCACTCTTAGTTCTTCACTGAGGCCAAAGGCCTTTGACCTATGGCCTCCGCCTATGTCCTATTGAAAAGTCGCCTGATGAGAACCGCCAGAAGTGCCGTCAGCAGATGGAGGGCAATGTACGCCGCCGGCCAGAATCCGCCGATGTTGAAGCCGTAAAAATCCGGCCATTTTCCGGCAAATACAACCAGAATGAGATATACCGTGCCATAGATGAAGGTGGGAAGCAGCGCAAGGAGCGTGTCCCGCCGTGCAAGAGGATTCCCCCGTTCAAAGAAGCAGAACGAAAGGATCGCCAGCAGAGGGCACAGGAGATGAAGCTCCAGACAGACTCCGGAAAACATTTTCCCGTATCCCTGGGTCGGTCCCAGGAATATCAGCACTACCGTCATCGTCAGCGTTACCGCAACGGTTCCTATGTATTTCAGAACGGTCATTGCCCGGGGGACGCAGGATTTCCCCATGCGCAGGCTCCGGATATTGAACGGAATCATTGCCAGCGAAACCAGGGCACAGAGAATATTCGAATCATTCGTGAAAAAGCGAAAACAGGCTGCCCCGCCGGTGCGCATGTTGCCGCTCCCTGCCGCCTTTCCGTCTGCCCCGAAAAACCAGAGAACGGAAATGAGAACCAGCACGAAGTTCAGCAGGTTCATGACCAGGGATAGTATCTGATTTCTTTGTGTCTTCTTCATATCAAGCCCTCCTGAGAGCGTGTTATCGGTTCGATTTCGTTCGTTTTATGCGTTCAGGATTTCGTCGTAGGTGACGAGCGTGAAGTTGCCTAACTCAGCGGCTTTATCGATGCAGCCCTTTGTAAAGCCGGACTTTGCGAAAAGATAGAAATGCTTACAGTACCTCCATTTTAGAGAGTTGACAAAAGCATAGCAAACCTTTCAATAAAAGTCAAATACGATTCGGCAAATCGTATTTGACTTTTTTGTAAATTTTTAGTAATGAGGGTTTTAGGGTCTCTCCCTTGCATCAAAACTGTTTATGGAAAAGATTCTTTGTCGCAGTACTCTTTGCTATACAAGGCTCACTTTTTCAAAAATTCCTCGTTTTTCTACCATTGCCTTCCCCGGGTGGGGAAGCAGAATGATGTTGTTCGCTTCGCTCTCAATGATGTTTCATCTCCGATGAAATGATGTCGCCGACTACGTCGGCTAATGATGCAGTTTTTCATTCGCCACAGGCGAACATCATTTGCGAAGCAAACATCATGCACGAAGTGCACATCATATGCGCAGCATACATCATTCTCCCCCGTCGGATGAGGTGTTACTGGCGGCACAGCCGCCTGAGGGGATATGAAGGACGGAAAGCGGTACAGCGAAACCGTCCCTTGCGTCCCTTTATCCTCAAAGATTGAAACTTATGATAAGGCTGTTCGTTTCAAAGACATGCATATAATTGATATCCGAGGCGAGCATGCTGACGATGCGAACGCCGATATTTCGCATCGGATCGGCATTGTCTGCATTAACGGCGGCAATCTGCTTTGTTATGTCATACTGCGGACAGTTGTCTCGCATTCTGATAACAAATCTGTTCTCCGTGATAATGACACGCAGATCGATGACCGGATGCGCAGAGCGATTTTTGGGGAAGCCGTACTCGACCACATTTGCCGCAAGTTCCTCAAAGCAAAGTGCCGCATTAAATGCCGTCCTCTGCTCAATCTTATGCCCCTTGCAGAACATCATGATCTGCTCCGAGGCAAGCGAGACATCATTCCTGTCACGGATATCGAGTGAGATAACATCGCCTGGATTCAAATCAAATTCCTCGGGAAGATTGAAAAAATCTCTGCGCGACGGGATAATCCTTCTGCACTTTAACTCATAGAAAACAGCAACTGCAAGCAGGGACAGCACATCACTGACGGCGAAGCAGGTGAGGATCCCGTAGACTCCGAAAAGATTTCCAAGCACTGACGCGGACAGCAGGACAAATGAAAGCTGTGCGGCAAAGGTCAGAAGATTCATATTCACTTTACGCTGTATTGCCTGCAGATACTTTATGCGGCTTGCAGTCAGTGCCTGCAGCGGATTTTGAAGGGCAAGCATACGGACAGCGAAGGTGACCATACGATACAGTTCCCCGTCCTCACTGACATACAGTCTTGCAACAAACGGTGCGAACAGGAACAGCAGGACACCGACGGAACCGCACCACAAGGCAATCGCTCTGTTCTTGCACACGTTTACCGCCCCAATTGCTTCTTCATTGACTTCTCCGTAATACAAGCCTGTCAGCAGTGCAACCGCCGATGCAATACCCGCGCCAAAAATCTCAACAAAGTTGGAAAAGTTGTTTCGCACGGAAAGCGCTGACATTGCGAGAGCGCCGCCGTAAGAGATGATAATCGTGTTCAGAACGACAGGACGGACCGTATTGAAAAGCCTTCTTAGCAGGCGTTCTCCGCCGGGGCTGAGCATCTGCAAAAACTCCCGGACTGACACATCCGGATGCGTAAAATGCAGCATACGGTCCTTTTTCAAAAAATGCGTGCATTGATAAAGCAGATTCAGATAGCTTGCCGTGGCAGTGGCCAATCCGACACCGATAATTCCGAACCCGAGCTTTACCGCAAGAAGATCAAGCAGGATATCCGCAACCGCCTCAATAATCGCACCTGTCTGAATGGTTTTTCGGCCGCTGTCGAGCTGAAAGGCAGGAGCAAAAATGGCGGTCATAATAAGCGGCGGAATGCCGATGCCGATACCGAAGAGGTATCTGGAAGCGGGAACAAGCAGCTGCGCACCATTTCCCGATGCCCCGAGCATTGCGGCAAAGGGCCTTGCGAATACCAAAACAAACGCCGTCAGCAGCAGCGAAACAACTGTGCCGACGTAGACCGTTGCGCTGAAAAAACGGGAGAGATCCTTTTGCTTGCCGCGCCCGATCAACTGTGTGCAGCGCACCTGCATCCCGACTGCGAGCAAACCGCTGACGATGCCCATGATGCTGTAAATCGGGTGGACGATACCCTCAGCCGCCATAGCCTCAGGGCCGAGAAATCTGCTGATGACAAGTCCGTCGATGAATCCCGCGCCGACTTGAGAGAACTCGATAATCGAGCCTGTCAGAAACAGCGAGAGAAACATCCTGTCCGTGATCTCCCAGCGTTGACTTTTCTTTTTGAACATTGATTTTAAGCTCATAATCGCTTTCCCTCAGTACCAGTATATTTTATTTCTCCGATTTCGGCCTTTCGACTGTCCGTTTTCTGGGGTACAATTTAGTGTGCTCACCCGTTCCACATACGGATGCTTTTTCAGCTTCTCTACATGCTCTTTGGGTATCTGTATTATCTTTGCCATTCGTATCCGACCTTTCTTACCTGACCGGATACATTCTACCATATCCCAGCAAAAACTGAACTGTCCATTTTTCGGGGACGTTACCCTTTTTGATCCTTTTCGACTGTCCGTTTTTATAGGTACAGTTTATACTAAATTCTTTATCCCTTATCCGCAAAAATGAAAGGGGGGTAATATTATGTTAACTAACCTGAAGAAAGAACAGTACACCAGAACCTGGGAGGATCCGGAGGATTTTCCTTCCTGGGAATCGGACGAGGAGACCGTCCGCTTTGACATGCAGTATCTCTTTGAGGAGATCCGGCAGTGAGTCAACAGCCTTATTGACAACATCCGCGGGGCCAATATCCCCTTCGGCCCGGTCGAGGGCATTGCCGGGGATTCCGTGGAGGACAGGATGATCGACATGATCGGCAAAATGGCAGAGCCGGTCGATACCGACCGGCTCTGCGATGACTGTATTACCGACTGGACCAATGCCGGGGTGCATTACTATTCTGCCTCTGCCGGCCAGGTCAACTTCCGCAGCGTGCAGAACCTGGGAACAAGGAGTCTCTTTGCCCATATGGTGATACTGAATTAGAGGATTTTTGCATTTTCGGAGGCACTTGCCTTGTCCAAGGCCTTCCGGATGACGAAGGCAAGAGATGCACCCGTCAGCCCTGTAATGAGCTGTGTCAGAGAGAATGTCAGCTTCGCTGCGTTTAAGGCTTTTTCCGGCAGTCCGGAGGACGGGCCTGCAATCTGCAGCACCAGCAGGGAGATTGTCAGCCCCATAAATGCCGCTTTTGCAATGCTGCCGGATATATGACCTGCAATTCGCCGGCTGTCGCTGTCGGTTTTACGGGGAAAGCTCCAGTTCAGAAGAATGTATATGAGATTCCCGACCATAACGCAGGGCACAATAACAGGCATAGTCGACATAATCGGACTGGCAGTAATCAGCCAGGAACTGATCGGCAGCACAATGGAGAGAAAGACACCGCTGCCGATTCCGCAGTACATTGCCGCAATAATGAGGATGCAGTTTACAATCGGACCGGTAATGTAAATGGATACGTTTTTCAGAAACTGGCTTGCTATGGCAAGGGCAAGCAGAAGTGCTGTTCTGGTAACTGCTCTGGTTTTCAAGAAAGCCTACCTGTTATGATCCGGATAGTGGATGTGGAACAGCTCGTGAGCTCTGTCGCCCACAAGGCTGTAGACGTTTTCAAGATCCGGATTCAGCTCGCTGGAACGCAGCGGCCGGGACTCATCCTCCAGGAACAGCCCGTCACTCCGCAGAGCCTTTATCCTGTTGAGAGCAGGGGGCTGTCCACCGCCGCCGATGCAGCCGTTGGGGCAGGCCATAACCTCCACAAAGTGGAAGAACTCTTCTCCGCTCTGAATCTTTTCTATGAGTTTATCCGCATTTCCGAGCCCGTTGACAACTGCGATCCGGAGCTGCACATCTCCCGCAGTGACCTCAAACGCTTTGATGCCTTCCAGACCGCGGACGCCGCACTGAGCAATGACCGCATTGGTCTCATCGGACTTATCCGCCAGCACTCTGCGAATGACGGCTTCCGTCACACCGCCGGTCACACCGAAGATTACGCCGCCGCCGGTATAGTCGGCAAAAGGCTGATCCGGCTGCGTATCCGGCAAAGCCGCAAAATCAATTCCTGCTTCCCGAATCATTCGCGCCAGCTCCTCTGTGGTCAGCACCAGGTCAATCAGCCGCTTCCCGTCTTTTTCCAGCTCAGGTCTTGCTGCTTCCCCTTTTTTTGCCGTGCAGGGCATAATCGCCACAGAGCAGACATTTTCTTCTTTCAGATATTCCCGGATAATGGCACCGAACATCTCCATAGGAGAACCGCAGGTGGGTACCTGAGGCATGATTTCCGGATATGTCTTTTCAATGTGCTTGATCCATCCGGGGCAGCAGGAAGTAAACATCGGGAGTTTCGCGCCGGTTTCCAGCTTCTTCAGAAATTCGGCAGACTCTTCCACAATGGTCAGGTCGGCAGTGAGGGAGGTATCAAATACGTAATCCGCACCGAGCATCTTCAGCGCAGTAACCAGTTTCCCGATAACGGAACGGCCTCCCTGCAGGCCAAACTCCTCACCCATTCCGACGCGTACGGCAGGCGCAATCTGCACGGCAACTTTTGCGTTTTTGTCATCCAGGAACTTCCACATTTTCCGCGTCTCATTTTTAATTACCAGAGCGCCTGTCGGACATACGGAAGCACACTGGCCGCAGCCGACGCAGCCAGTGTCAGCCAGTCTGTCATTGAAGCCGCAGCTGATGGAAGCAAACTTCCCTCTGTGCGAAAAGTCAATGGCATGGATATTCTGTACTTCGCTGCACATTCTGACACACTGACCGCAGAGAATGCACTTGGAAGGATCACGCACGATTGAGGGGGAGCTGTCGTCAATCGGAGCGGTATTGTACTCCACCGGGAAGCGTACCTCATTCACGCCAAACCGTCTTGCGTATTCTTTGAGCTTGCAGCGGTCGGCTTTGTCGCAGAGGGTGCAGTCTTCCCTGTGATTGGAAAGAAGCATTTCTATCAGCAGACGGCGCTGCCGGCGGAGCTGCTCGGTGTTTGTCCGAATGACCATTCCCTCTTTCGGGCGAATCGTACAGGCAGTGTCGAGCCCGCCTTTTTCGTTCTCAATCAGGCAAAGCCGGCATCCGCCGTAAATGGAAAGGTTTTCACAGTAGCAGAGGCTGGGAATATCAATGCCGTTGTTTCCGGCAACTTCAAGCACATTGCGTTCTTTTTCAAAACCGCAGCTGATGCCGTCAATCATCATGGTTTTCATGCTCAAACCTCCTTGATGGCCTTGAAGGGGCAGTTGGCAGCGCAAAGCCCGCAGCGAAGGCATTTTTCTTTGTCAATGACATGCGGATTCCGTACTGTACCGGTGATTGCGCCCGCAGGGCAGTTCATTCTGCATTTTCCGCAGCCGCGGCAGAGCGCAGGATCAATTTCGAAGCGCTTCATGCCCTTGCACTGTCCGGCAGGGCACTTTCCCTCTTCGATGTGGGCGATATACTCGTCCCGGAAGTATTTCAGGGTGCTCACGACCGGATTGGTCGCCGTTTTCCCGAGACCGCAGAGAGAGCAGCTGCGAACCATTTCACTCAGCTCTTCGAGCAGGTCCAGATCTTCCGGCTTGCCCTTTCCGTTGGTGATATCTTCCAGAATCTGAAGGATCCGCGGAACACCGTCACGGCATGCCGTGCATTTGCCGCAGCTCTCGTTTTTGATGAAATTCATGAAGAATCTGGCCAGTTCCACCATGCAGGTATCATCGGCCATTACGACCAGACCGCCGGACCCGATAATGGCACCGGCCTTCTTTGCCGAGTCAAAATCCAGAGGAAGATCCAGATGCTCCTCTGTCAGACATGCACCGGAAGGACCTCCAATCTGGACCGCTTTGAAATTGTCATGGATGGTGCCGCCGCCGATGCCGAACACGATATCCTTCAGCGGGGTTCCCATCGGGACTTCCACAAGACCGGTGTGGCGCACATTGCCCGTCAAAGCAAATACTTTCGTGCCGGAATTGCCGGGAGTACCTATGGAGCTGTACCATGCACCGCCGTTCAGGATAATTCCCGGCACATTGGCCAGCGTTTCCACGTTGTTCAGTACGGTAGGGGCAGCAAAGAGCCCCTGATCCGTTGTGCGGGGCGGTTTGGTGCGGGGCATTCCCCGCTTGCCTTCAATGGAAGCCGTAAGCGCAGAACCTTCACCGCAGACAAAAGCGCCTGCGCCTCTGTTGATATGAAGGTGGAAATTCACACCGGAACCGAAGATATTGTCTCCCAGAACACCGTGAGCCTCATCATCTTCAATTGCCTTTTTCAGTCTGCTTACGGCCAGCGGATACTCAGCTCGGACATAGATATAGCCTTCTTCCGCACCGCAGGCGATGCCGGCAATAATCATACCTTCAATCATTCTGTGCGGGTCGCCTTCCATAACCGCACGGTCCATAAATGCTCCCGGATCGCCTTCGTCACCGTTGCAGACGATGTATTTCACCGGAGCATCGGTATGTGCGGCAACCTGAGACCACTTTTTTCCTGCGGGGAACCCGGCGCCGCCGCGCCCTCTCAGACCGGAAGCCGTGACCTCATCGATAATCTCCTGGGGAGTCATGTCAAACAACGCCTTTTCCAGAGCAGAGTAACCGCCGAGGGCAATGTATTCTTCTACACTCTCTGCATTGATATGTCCGCAGTGTTCCAGAACTACCCGGCTCTGCTTTTTATAGAAGGGGATATCTTCCTGCTTCGGAAATCCTTTTCCCTCATCGTGATAAATCAGCTCCTCAACAACCCCGTCTTCGAGGATGCTGCACTCGATTATCTTCTCACAGTGTTCCGGCTTCACTTTGACATACAGAGTGCCTGCCGGCTCTATGCGCATCAGAGGTCCCATGGCACAGAAGCCGTGACATCCGCTGTGCTTGAGACCTACGGATTCCTCGTGCGTCTCTTCCTGAAGCACCACATCGACCTTCAGACCGCGCTTCTCCAGAAGTTCCTTCATGCGGGCATATACCAGTCTGGATCCGCCGGCTACGCAGCCGGAGCCGCCGCAGATAATAATCTGCTTTTTCTGCAGTTCCAGCGCCGCACGGTACTTTGCCCGGCACTCACTGAGCTGCTGTCTGGTTTCAATCAGCATTTGCTTCATTCTCCTTTCTCAGTTCTTCAATGAGGGCCGACACCTTTTCCGGGGTCATCGGAGCATGGACTTCATCGTTTACCGTGCATACTGGAGCGAGTCCGCAGGCTCCCAGGCAGGAAACGCGTTCCACAGTAAAAAGCATGTCGTCGGAAGTGGTATGCTCAGGGGAAGTTCCGGTTGCGGAGTAGATGGCATCCGCAATATCATCGGACTTGCGAACATGACACGCAGTACCGTTGCAGCATTTGATTACATATTTGCCTTTCGGTTCCAGAGAAAAGTTTTCATAGAATGTTGCGACGCCATAGATATCTGCTGTACTCATGCCCATTGCTTCCGCGGCCATGCGTACAGACTCTTCGGGAAGATAGCGATATTTGCCTTGAATTTCCTGCAGAACGGCAATCACCTGACGCCGGTCGCAGTTGTGCTCCTGAAGGATCTGCCGGGTAAATTCCAAAACAGATTCAGCCAAAGTAAATCATCCTTTCCGATACTAATTTGTTAATAAAATAACTTTGTGCGCGTGCAGACTACCACATCAGGAGAGTGCTGTCAATATTTTAACGATAAAAATTTAACGAAGTTGTGTTTTTACACCTGTCTCTGTCCGTTTTTGCTGCTTTGCATGGTATTATGGCAGCAGATCCGCCCGAAATATTCGTACGCGTATGCTGTTACCTTGAACATCACCTTGGGATCGACTGCCGATTTCCGCCCTTTCGGCGAATACGCTTCATACAGTTTCCTGTAATCCAGTTCCTCAAGCTGCGCGCTGGTGCGTCGGACCGGTGCATTCTCCGGTAAACATATTTCTGAATTTATTGCAAGAACCAGTTGACCATTTCGCTCATATGTCCTAAACTGTTCTTGCTGTTTTATTGTTTTCACACTACTATTTTTCAGCAAAAAGAAAGCACTGAAAACCTTTCCTCAAGGTCTCAGTGCCTTTTTTTCGGCGCTATTTTGCAACGCGCCCTGTTTTTCTGTTCATGAAGGGATATGAAGACCGGAAAGCTTGCAAATTATCGGAACTCTGCTTTGGTTTTATTCAGTCTTTTGTCAGTATTTTCAGAATCTCCCCGACGTACATATCATGGAAATCCTTTTCCGGGTAATGCTCCTCGGGAATGGATCCGTCAATAAAGCATTCTTCCGAAAGCGGAGCACGGTAAAGCTTTCTGCAGATGAAAATCATTTCCGCGTCTTCCATGGCGGTTGTTCCGTCCAGAAATAGCGGATGAAATCCAACCTTTGCAAGCTTGTCCTCATCTTTTCCGGAATGGCTGCCCAGGTAAGCGAGCTCCTTCCGATATTTTTCGCCCATCACGCTGACGGTGAAAAGATCCTCCGAATCCACAAACTGTTTTGTATAGCGCTGGGGGCGGATATAGACGCAAATGCTCGGCTTTTCCCAGATATTCCCGATATGCCCCCACGACGCCGTCATAGAATTGTATCCCTTTTCTTTGTTTCCGGCGGTAATCAGGAGCCAGGTATCCGCAATCATTTTGATTGGATTCAGGCATAGCTCTTTGCAGGATATTTCTTTCATCACAGCACCTCTGTTTATCAAAAGTATCATTTCAAAAGACGTTTTGATTATAATAAAAAGAATTGCATTTTACAACGATGATCCCCGAAACCGGGGCAAGTGCCCCGCTTTGACTCTTTTGCCGGACAATCCCTTATCCGCGCAAATTTGCTGCATTCTGCGGGAACTGCTCCCGTTTTATTGCATCAAAAATACACGGTTTTGAAAAAACCGTGCATTTCTTTGAGGATTCAGGCCTGAGAAACAGCAGAGCGGAATTCCTCAAAAATATCCTTCAGCCGCTGGTAGGCATTGCCGCCCTTTTCACTGCCGAAGGCTTTGACCAGGCAGTTGTTGAAGGCGGTTTTGGAATCCGTGGAAACAAAGGCGTTGTAAATATGGGTATAGCAGCCCGGCTGAAAGCCGGAGTCCTTCAGGGCGGCTCTCGTCTTCTTGCGGAAGGCTTCCGGGAACTCCCTGGCGGGACTGCGGTTTGCCTGTGACGGAGCCTTGGCGGCAGAACCGGAGACGGCGTCCTTCCGGCAGATATTCACGCTCTTCCGGCTCCAGAAGTCCACCAGGCTGTCGAAGCCGGTGTCCTTGCTGATAATGAGAACATTGCCCTTCTTCCCGGTTCCCAGGAGGTAGCCCAGATAGGTGGAAAGCCAGAAGTCCAGATAGTTCTTTCCGGCCTTGTCGGCCTTGATGAACTCCACCGCTGCCCGGCAGTTCACCAGCTCCACCGTTTTTTCAAAGGACAGGGCTTTGTTGTTGTTTCCGTAAAAAATCGTGACGATGCTGTCGCTGCCCAGGGCAGAGACCCCGGCCAGGCCGGATTCGCCCACGTTTTCAAAATCAATCAGATAAATATTCATGGATTATTTTTCCAGAGTAAAGGCCATCCGGACCGGGTTGTGGTCGGAATTTTCAAAGTCGACCGGAATCGTATTCACACTGTTCACCGTAACATTGGGAGAAATCACAAATCCGTCAATCACATAATACTGGGTATTGACCTTGTCTGCCGGGTCATAGGGCTGATTCAGCAGGCGGCAGGTAGGCACGGAATCGTCAAAGACCAGCTGCCAGCCGTCTTCCAGCATGTCATATTCCAGATTGCCTACGGCCCAGATGTCCGCATGGGTATTGGGGTACTTCTCCGTTGTTCCCGGGAAGGTCTGATTCCAGTCCCCTCCGGCGATAACGTAATTGCCCTTTGCATATTCTGACTCGATAAAGTCCATCAGCTGCCTCGTCTGGAGGATCTTCCCTTCCCCGCTGTCATAGGCTTCCAGATGGAAGTTGACCAGGCAGAGCTCCGCGTCGGACCCGGCTACGGGTACATGGGAAACCAGCATGCAGCGCTTCAGATTGGCAACCCGCAGCGGCCAGGAGAAGGGGCAGGGCAGAGAAATCCGCTCGGCAGCGGAGATATCATGAACGGAGGTGGTAAACACGCCGGAATGGACCTTTGCAATGGGGGGCCAGGGGAAGGGAACGAAGTCGCAGGAGTAGTTGAGGGCAAAGCTGTCCTCCCCGATGGTGAACAGGTCTCTTTCATCACAGCTGTAGCTGCGGGAGGAATTCTGATCCACCTCCTGAAGGATGCAGAAATCCGGATTCTGCTCTTCCAGAGTCTGCCGGACACCGGAGGCATAGGCCTGCACCTGGGCTTCATCCGGAACCGGGGCATTGCCGCCCCCGTCCATTACGAAATCGCTGTATTTTCCGAGACCGCAGTATCCTACATTCCAGGTAACCACGGAAAGCTCCTCTCCCGCAGAAAGGGGCAGGCCGCCGCTGCCGCGAATCTCCTGCGGTTCCACATCCGCAGGGCGATACTCCCGCAGCGTCAGATAGCCGATCAGCAGAGCTGCAATCAGCACAACGGCAAGAACAATCAGCAGGATAATCTTCAGGAACTTCTTCAAAAACGTCACCTCTCTTGCTTAACTGCTGTTATTGTAATATAATTCACAGCGTAAATCAAATATAACTGTCTGGTAATTGGAGAATTCATATGGACTACAAACATGTTCAGCAGCAGGACCCGGAAGTCTATGCATCCATGATGCGGGAGCTGGGTCGGCAGAGAGACCATCTGGAGCTGATTGCTTCGGAAAACTTCGTCAGCGAGGCCGTCATGGAAGCCATGGGAAGCCACCTGACCAATAAATATGCCGAAGGCTATCCCGGCGCCCGTTACTACGGCGGCTGCCAGTATGTGGATGAAGTGGAAGAGCTGGCCCGGCAGAGAGCTCTGGCCCTCTTCGGCGCAGGCCATGCCAACGTGCAGCCCCATTCCGGCTCTCAGGCCAACGTGGCCGTATATCTGGCCGTTCTCAAGCCCGGCGATACCATTCTGGGCATGGATCTTTCCCACGGCGGCCATCTGACCCACGGTTCCAAGGCCTCCATCTCCGGCAAGTACTTCCGCTCCGTGTTTTACGGCGTGTCTCCGGAAACCGAGACCATTGACTATGACGCCGCCATGGAAATCGCCATGAAGGAACAGCCGAAGATCATCGTTGCCGGTGCTTCCGCCTATCCCCGGGTAATTGACTTTGCCAGAATGCGGGAAATCGCCGACGCCTGCGGCGCCTATCTCATGGTGGACATGGCGCATATTGCCGGTCTGGTTGCCGCTGGGCTCCATCCCTCCCCGGTCCCCTATGCGGACTTCGTTACCACCACCACGCACAAGACCCTGCGGGGCCCCAGAGGCGCGCTCATTCTCTGCAGGGAAGAATTTGCCAAAAAGATTGACTCCGCCGTATTCCCCGGAACCCAGGGCGGACCGCTGATGCACGTCATCGCGGGCAAGGCTGTGGCATTCCATGAGGCACTGCAGCCGGAATTCAAGGCCTATCAGGAGCAGATTGTCCGCAATGCCAAGGCACTGGCACAGACTCTGACCGACCGGGGCATCCGCCTGGTTTCCGGCGGCACGGACAACCATCTCATGCTGGCCGACGTGATGAGCCGGGGCAGAACCGGCGCTGAGGTTCAGCAGCTGCTGGATCTGGCCAACATCACAGCCAATAAGAATACCATCCCCTTTGACACCCAGGGGGTAAAGGCCACCAGCGGCGTCCGTCTGGGAACGCCGGCCGTCACCAGCCGGGGCATGAAGGAAGAAGACATGGCAGCAATCGGAACCATCATCTCCCGCCTCATTGAAGAAGGGGAAGCCGCTGTCCCCGCTGCCCGGGAAGAAGTCATTGCTCTGTGCAATGCCCATCCCCTCTACCCGGAGCTGTAATATCGGATTTCAGTATAAACACAGCTTTATTCACAGGAAAAGGTCCGGAAATTCCGGACCTTTTATTTTTATCATTTTTCAGAACTTCAGACGCTTTTTCAGACCGATGCCGACGGGGAGGCCCAGCAGCAGCATGACCAGAGAGTCCAGGATCCAGGCCGTGAGCCCCGTGGGGATCTTCACCAGGAGGGACAGCTGATACATGGCGCAGTCAATGAAGGTCTTCACCGTAACGCCCAGCAGCAAGGCAGCGGGAACGATCCAGCAGGAAGTGCGCACCAGCCGCTTCTGCTCCGCCGCCGGAATCTTCTCCAGAACCAGGCCGCAGAGAAAGCCGGCAATGGCATTCATGCAGATCCAGCCGGGAGAAATTCCCCGGGCGCTGATGAGCATGCTTTCCAGCAGCGCTCCGATCGCCCCGATAATCATGGCGGGGATTTTGCCGAAGCAGAGAATGGCTGCCATCAGCACCGCATAGCCCAGATCCAGCGTGATGCCTCCCATCACCGGGATTTTCAGCATAACGGAAAACACAAAATACAGTGCCGAAAATACGCCGATGACGGCAACTTTTTTCGTTTTGCTCATGACACCTCCTGATATTATGAAGCCAGACGGAAGTATTCTTCCAGCTTTCGCCGGGCGGCGGAAAGGTCGGAATCATTCAGACAGGAACGGGCAATCCGGAACAGATCCTCCCGGTAACGGGGAGACTTTTCCGCAGTCTCCACCAGATTGCGCAGCTGATCTGCCTTTTCTTCCGTCAGAGGATAATACTTTACCTCCGTGAAATCGCTGAGATACATGGATCCCAGAGAATAAATTCTGGGGTTGCCGTCCTTGTCATACAGCTGGCGGCCCTTTTTGTCCAGAATCGGCACCGTCACCATGGCTTCGGAAAGCTTTTCCTCAAAAACAGAGCGGCGGCAGGGGAAAATCCGCAGCGACCGCTGCCAATCCTCCAGGAAGAACTGCCGGAGGAACTGCCAGGCTTCCCGGGGATATTCGCATGACGCGGAGAGGGCGAGACTGCCTCCCGTGCTGAACGTGCAGGGGCGGAGCAGATTCCCTGTGCCGAAGTCGGTAGGATAACCGATAAAGCAGATTTCTCCGTCAAATTCATAGCCGGCATAATAATAATCGTCAAAGCCGTAGATCGTGAGTCGCTGGAGCAGCTGCTGACCGTTCCGAATCCTCAGGTCGCTGCTGTCATAGTCCGACCAGCCGTGGTGCTCATAGTCAAAGCTCCGGGGAAACGTTGAGGCGAACTGCATCAGCCGGTCAAATTCGGGAGCAACCTCACCGGATCGGTTTACATAATAGCCAAGGTCCATAGCCAGAACTTCCCGGAGTACGTCCTCTGCGGTGGTAAAGACGTCAAAGCCCGTACAGCCTTCCCCGGCAGCGGAAAGAACCGCAAAATAGTCCTCATAAGTCCAGCCCGGATCCGGTCCCGTACGTTCGCTGTCGGCAATGACCGTATCCATGATGAAGCCGGCGCAGACGGAAAGGAGCTCTCCGCCCCGCGAGGCGGCGGAAAGAACATTGGGGAAGAAATCCTCCGTTTTGAGTTCCCCGTCACTCTGCAGCAGCGGGTACAGATCCGCCAGACGGCCGGAATCCGCCAGTGATTCCAGCTGCACCGCATCGGCGAAGAACAGGTCCGCCTCGCCTTCCGGACAGTCGGAAATCTCTACCCGGAGATTCCCGGCTTCTTCGTTGAAGTGCCGGACCGCTTCCGTCAGTTCGCTCTCCGGATTCGGGCAGCGGAGCTTCAGCACCGTCTCCGCCGGGTCCTCTTCCTGCAGCTTCCGGGTAACGGAGGCCAGGCGGCCGTCTGCCGTAAGAAAACGGAGCGTTCCCTCGGATTCCGTCAGGATTTCCGACAGGAGAATGCCGGGGGAGGCATGCACCGCACTCCAGCGAAACAGCAGCGCAGCTCCCGTTCCCAGCCGGAAGCCGTAAAATGCCGTGGGCGTGGAATAATACAGGTCATATTCTCCGTCTCCCGACCAGACCTCCACCGCATCCGGCAAAGCCGCCAGACGGGAAAGGGATGCGGAATCGTCTTCCATCCGATAGAGGCACATGCCCGATTCTTCCCCGGCCACCAGGCCGAGGCCGTCGGAGATTGCAATCATTTTGATAAAGTTCAGTTCGGCGGCGCGGCTTTTCACCGGCTCGCCGCCGGGCAGAAAACCGGAAACGCCGCTCCCGGAACTGCCGAATCGGGTCAGGATCCAGATGATTCCGTCCGATTCCGTCATTCCCGTACCGGTGAACCGGGCCGCCGCATCCGGGAGAGAAATCTGCGCCGTATGCAGCTCCGCTCCGTTCGGCTTCAGCGTCCGGAGATACCAGAGATGGGCAAACTCATGATAATCCTTTCCGGGTTCCGCCGCCGCAGGATCTTCCGGCGCGGAGCTGCCGCTGAGACTGACATGTTCCAGAACATACAGAAGCCCGGTTTCCGGAGAAACGCAGAGGCCCTCCACCGCATCCGAGACACCGGAAACCTTCCAGGGAACAGCGGCATCCGGCACAGAAACCGGGGTATAGTCCGTAAGCACCGAAACGCTGCCGTCAAAATTCACCCGGCAGAGGCGGGGTTCATAAACATTCCAGCGCCCGTCATTTTCCGGCTCTTCGCCGTCCTTCTCCGCCTGACGGATGACGTCTTCCGGGATCTCTTCTCCCACACATTCCTGCCCATAGGCATAAAAGCCCGCTCCGCTGCTGCAGAGTGGGCTTATGGTATAGGGCAATTCTTCCACCGGACAATACTGTGCGGAATAGGACCAGCGAATCGGTTCCGCCGCAACTTCCCGGCCGTTTTCACGGCCGCAGCCGGAAAGAAGAATGCCGAGCGCTATCGGCAATAACAGGAATCTGCGGGGCTTCGGCACAAATCAGTCTTCGCCGCCGCAGCCGCAGCCGCAGCTGCATCCGCCTTCTTCATCATCATGGCAGCCGCCACCGCAACCGCCGCAGCCACCACCGCAACCGCCGCTGCAGGTGCCGCCTTCCACAACGGGAAGCTGGCCGGTAACCAGAAGGTCCGCCGCCGTATCCGCATCTCCCTGATAACCGGTTACCGGGACGATACCGTAGCTCAGAAGCGCTGCTTTGGCTTCCGAACCCATCTGCTGGGACATAACGGCGTCCACACCGCTGTCATTCATCAGGTCTGCCATCTGCTGGTGGCCGTGGAAAGCCGTGGCATCTACCAGCGTTTTTTCACACTCGGAAATATCCGCTCCCGTGTAATTGTAAATTGCAAAACAGGTTGCATGACCGAAATGCTGGCCGATCTGGCCGTCTTCATAAGCAATTGCTACTTTCACAGCTGTATCTCCTTTTCTATGGCATCTGCCATATCTGAAATATATTTTCCGTCAATACTCTCAACCTCGCCGGCGTCTACCATGGTGGCAACCACCGGGTCGATGGGCAGTCTGGCAACATGGGCAATATCAAAGGCTTCGGCAAATTCTTCCACTTTGCTCTCGCCGAAGATTTCATGGATCTTCCCGCAGTCCGGGCAGCGGTAATAGGACATATTCTCCACAATACCGAACACGGGCACATTCATCAGCTTTGCCATATTCACGGCTTTTTCCACAATCATCCCCACCAGATCCTGGGGGCTGGTGACAATGATGATGCCGTCCACAGGAAGGCTCTGGAACACCGTCAGCGGAACATCGCCGGTTCCGGGAGGCATGTCTACGAACATATAGTCCACATCCTGCCACAGCACATCCGTCCAGAACTGGGTAACGGCACCGGCTATCACGGGGCCGCGCCAGACCACCGGCTGGGTTTCATCCTCCAGAATCAGATTGATGCTCATCAGCTGCAGTCCGCTGGGCGTAAAGGCCGGAAGCAGGTATTCTCCCGTACCCTGCGCACGGCCGGAAATGCCGAAGCTTTTGGGAACGGAAGGTCCCGTGATGTCCGCATCCAGGACTGCCGTATTGAAACCGCGGCGCTGCATCTCCGAGGCCAGAAGGCAGGTAACAAGGCTCTTGCCCACGCCGCCCTTGCCGGAGACAACACCGATTACCTTTTTGACCGACGCGCCTTCATGCAGATTCTTCCGGAAATCTTCCTTCCGGGAAGAGCAGTTTTCACTGCAGCTGCTGCAGTCATGGGAACAGTTTTCACTCAATTCAAATCACCTCTGTCGATTATTATTCACTGTTTTTATTATATGTTATTTTCTGCAGATTCACAAGTTGGTCACGCAAACATTTTTTTCAGGCTGAGCACTGCCGCCTTCAGCTCATTCTTGGAATAGGAGTTGTTGGGGTCCGCCAGGACGGACGCCACCGCATCCTTGGGATTGGCGCCGGCTACCATGGCATCGATGATCATGGCCTCCGGGGAAACGGTATGCTCTACCTTATTGAAAACATAGCTCTCGGCAATTTCCACAATGACGGCATATTCGCCCTTGTCATAGTTTCCCTTTGCCAGAAGCTGCTGCTTCACTTCCTCCGGTGTGCCCCGGAAGGTCATTTCGTGGAGCTTGGTCATGTCATTGCAGAGGCACATCTGCACCTGGGCACTGCTGTCGATAAAGAAATCCACCAGACTCATGATCCGAAGCGGGCTTTCATAAAAAGCAAAGGTTCGGGTGTCTCCGCGGCGCATCTTTTCCAGGAGCTTTTTCCGGTCCGCATTCTCCCGGGGGAAGAAGCCCCAGAACAGGAAGCTGGACAGGTCAAAGCCGGAAATGGACAGCGCCGTTACCGCGGCGCAGCAGCCCGGAATGCCCACGACCCGGATACCTTCCGCCACCGCGGCCCGGATCAGCTCGTTGCCCGGGTCGGATATGCAGGGGGTGCCGGCATCGGTTATGACGGCAATGTTCTTTCCGGCCTTCAGCTCATCGATAAAGTGCTTTGCCTTGCCGTATTCATTGAACTTGTGGTTGCTGACCAGCTTGTTGCGGATGCCCAGCTTGTTCAGAAGGATCATGGACCGGCGGGTATCCTCCGCCGCGATCAGATCCGCATCCTCCAGAATCTGAATGCCCCGGGGGGACATGTCTCTGGAATTGCCGATCGGCGTTGCTACGATATATAAAGTTCCCAGTTCATCCATTTTCAGAAATCTCCCCGTATTCTCAGTCGCCGAAAACCCAGAAATGGGTCAGCCCGAAGGCTTCCCGGATGTACATTCCCAGAGAGTACACCGGGTATCCGTGGACCCCCGCCACACCGGCAGGATTTTCATATCCGTTCTGTCCGGCGATCATCTTCGCCCGGTACAGATGATAGGGGCTGGACAGAATGGCCACTCTGTCCAGCGTTCCGCCGTCTTCTTTAATCAGCCGTGCGGAATTGCGGAGGTTCTCCGCTGTGGAGGAAGACTGATCTTCCGTCAGAAGCCGTTCTTCGGCAATTCCCCGCTCCAGCAGCCAGGACTTCATGCATGCGGCTTCGGAGATGTCCTCTCCCGGGCCCTTGCCGCCGGAAAGGACCGCTTTCGCTTCCGAGTACTGCTTCAGATACTCTTCTGCCGCCGTCATTCTGTGAATCAGGGACAGGGTGGGCGTCGTACCCCGGACACCGGCCCCCAAAACCACAAGATACGGCCGCTCGGCGTCTGTATCGGTCCGGTGGTTTTCCAGGATGGGGATCTCCACCGCCAGAAAATATATCATCCCCAGTGCCGTCAGAATAAAGATGATTCTCTTTGCCATGTCTCCGCAGAGATGGAAGGCGGCAATCAGCGCCCCCGCAAACCAGAGAACCGCAGTAATATAATAGTAGCCCTTCATGCCGGGAATCAGGAATCCGACTCCCGCTGCCGCAAGAATACATACGGCAATCAGCCAGTGTTTCATTCGCTCAGACTCTCCCACAGTTCATACAGAGGCTCCAGTTTTTCTTCCAGAGCCTGTACTTTGCTTTCCAGGTCCATCAGTGCCACATAGTCGTCGCACTTTTCTTCCTCTTCTTTTTTCAGAGCGGCAATCTCCGCTTCCAGCTTTTCGATTTCCCGCTCGGTTTTTGCCAGTGTTTTGCTCTGGCTCTGTTTTTTTACCGGAGGTGCAGGGGTCTTTTCCCGCTTTTCCGCGGCAGAAGCCGCCTGACGCTCATAGAGGGAAAGACGGTCCCGGTAATCCAGATATTCCCGATAGGTGCCGGGATAGTCCGTCACCCTGCCGTCACCCTCGAATGTGATGATCCGGGTAGCGAAGCGGTCAATAAAATATCTGTCATGAGAGACGAACAGAAGGGTCTTGTCAAACCGGGAAATGGCATCTTCAATCCATTCCCTGCTGGCAATATCCAGATGGTTCGTCGGTTCGTCCAAGATCAGGAAGTTGGTGCTTCCGCCCATCAGCATACACAGCTTCAGCCGCGACCGTTCCCCGCCGGACAGGACACTCACCGGGTTGAACACAAATTCACCGCGGAATCCGAAAGCCGCCAGCCGGTCCCGGGCATCCTGGGGCGTGCACCGGCACTCCCACAGCATGGTATCATAGAGAGAACGGGATTCTTCCTGAAACCGGACCTGCTGCGGCAGATAGGCGGCTTTGATCTGCGGGCCTGTATAAATGAATCCGGAATCCGCGGGTTCTTCTCCCAGAAGAATCCGAAGCAGCGTCGTTTTGCCGCTGCCGTTGTCCCCGGTAACGGCGATGCTCTCTCCGCCCCGGATTTCCAGATCCAGGTCGGCAAAAAGCCGCTGTTCTCCGAAAGACTTGGACAGACCGGAAGCAACCAGTACCTCATCCCCGGTAAAGTCGGCCTCCTGGAATTTCGCCGACAGTTTCCTCCCCTGCGTGGGCCGGTCCGGCTGATTCTGCCGGAGCTTTTCAATCCGCTTCTCCATGGAAAATGCACGCTTGTACAGCTTGTCATTGCCCATGAAAGCCCAGAGGCGCATCTGATCCGAAGCCTTTTCCAGCTGGGCGATCTTGGCCGCGTTTCTCTCATAAATCTTCATCCGCTCGTTGAAGCGGCGCTGCCGTTCCTCCACAAAGAAGCTGTAATTGCCGGAGTAGAATTCCGCTTTTCCGTCCGAGATCTCTATGCAGCGCTGGGCCACCCGGTCCAGAAAATACCGGTCGTGGGAAACTGCAAGAACCGTTCCCGGAAAATGAGAAACATATTCCTCCAGCCACTCTGTAGCATGCATATCCAGGTGGTTCGTCGGTTCGTCCAGCAGGAGGATATCTGTATCCTCCAGAATCAGGCGTGCCAGATTCAGTCTCGTTTTCTCTCCGCCGGAGAGCACGGCGAACTCTTTTTGCCGCAGCTCCTCGGAGATGTCCAGACCGTTGGCAATCCGGTTCACTTCCGCATCCGCCTGATAGCCGCCCAGCTGCTGAAAGCTGGCCAGAAGCCTGTCGTATTCATTGAGAAATGCCCGGTCGGAGCTGACTTCCATCAGCTTTTCCAGTTCCCGCATCCGTTTCTGGATTTTGTCCAGCCGCGCCAGGGCGGAGCGGAGCACATCCTCCGTGGTCCAGCCGTCCGGCACCACGGGAATCTGGGAAATCAGGCCCAGGCGCTTCCCCGATGCCACGGAAACCAGCCCTTCATCATAATCGTATTCCCCGGTGAGGATCCGGAAAAGCGTGGTCTTCCCGCAGCCGTTCCGGCCGAGAATTGCCACGTGCTCCCCCGGGTTCACGGAAAAGCTGAGTCCGTTCAGCACCGGGTTGCCGATTTCGAAGGTTTTTACCAGATTGTTTACTGTAATATCTGCCATCAGTTCACTATATACTGCAAAAGTTCATTCATCATCAGTCCCGACGTCCAGAGGCCGTAACCTCCCTGCTCTACCACGGCAGCAAAGGCATAGGGATGGGCTTCATCCTGAAGAAAACCGGTAAACCAGGAATGGCTCATACCGTTGCCCAGCTCCGCCGTTCCCGTTTTGGCGCACAGCTTCAGACCGGGGAAGTTGACTTCTCCCTCATAATGGGTAATTACGTTGTTCCGCATGGCCTTCTGCAGGGCTCTGGCCGTGGACGGGCTAATCAGCGCCGTCTGCTGCGGTTCTTCGCTTTGAATAAAATGGGGTTCATATACCGTACCCCCGTTGGCAATGGCGCTGACATAGCGCATCATGGCACAGGGACAGACCTGGTCTACGCTCTGGCCGATTCCGGCCCAGGCAGTTTCCGGATCTCCGACGAATTCTCTGGGGAAGTTTCCGGCAGCGGTCGGAATCCCGTCCACGGAATGGCTGTCAAGAAATCCGTATTTCTCCGCATATTCCAGAATCCTGTTCTGGCCCAGCTCCACCGCGATCTGAGCAAAGGCACAGTTGCAGGAATTGGCCAGGGCTTCCTCAAAGGTCTGATTCCCGTGGGTGGAAGTGCAGTTGATTTCCACACCGGCCACAGAATGCTTTCCTTCACAGAGGAAGGTTCTTTCATACAGATCCGGGATATTTTCAATGGCCGCAGCCGCAGTAATCAGCTTGAACGTGGAGCCGGGGGTGAAGGTTGCCGACAGGCAGCGGTTGATATAGGTTCCCTCCTCCACAGCCGTCGGGTCGCTGTTCAGCGGGTCCACCGAAGGGGTGGAGACCATGCAGAGGATTTCTCCTGTCCGATAATTGCAGAGAATGATTGCCCCTTTGCCGTTTGCCTTCAGAAGCTCATAGGCCTTGGTATTCCAGTCGGCATCAATCCCCAGCTGCATCACCGTGCTGGTGGACAGAGTGGAACCGGTGATAAAGTCGTATTCCCTGCTGGCGTCCAGATATTGGGAGAGAAGCCCCGTACCGGTCCGGTTCCAATTGTCTCCCGTCAGGTGATAATTGGCCACTCTGGTGGCGCCGTCCGGGCAGAAGGTGCTTTCCGTTCCGGAAAAATAAGCCAGCATCTTTCCGTTCCGGTCGATAATCTCTCCATCGGATTCCGAGTTGTAGGCGGAGAAGTACAGCGACCAGTTTCTGCCGTTCTCATATTCCTCCCGGATAAAAATACCCAGACCGGCCAGAACCATCAGTGCCATCAGCAGCACACAGAATGCTCTTCTTCCGATTTTTTTCATCGGCCGTCCTCCCACGGACGATAGTCCGAAAAGTCTTCCAGATAAGGATCGCATTCCGCATCGTATGCGATTTCCGAATCTTCCGGAGAATTCGCAGCATCGCCGTAAGCCCACAGCCGGGTATTTTCTGCCCGGAAATCTTCCTCCGCAGAATCATCCGGGTATTCTTCCTCTTCTTCGTAATCCTCTTCCGGTTCTTCCTCATCATAGGAAGCCTTTACGCTCTTCACCGCGAAGCTGGCATTTTTCCGGGTATCGGCACTCTTCAGGAAAGCCATCAGCATCCAGCAGCTGAGCAGTGAGGAACCGCCTCGGGAAACGAAGGGGAAGGTTACGCCGGTAAAGGGCAGCAGGTCCAGAGAACCGAACACATTCAGCGCCGTCTGCACCATCAGCATGGCAACCGTTGCGCAGGCTGCGATTCCGTAATAGGCAGAGCGGCCCCGCCGGGCCTCCCGAATGGCAAAAAATGCCATCAGAACCACTGCCAGAACCATGCAGACCGCCACAATCAGGCCCAGCTCTTCGCAGACCATGGCAAACACCATGTCCATATTGGCAGCAAAAACATTCTTCAGCCAGCCGTTTCCCGGCCCTTTCCCGATCAGACCGCCGGCAGCAGACGCAGACAGTGCCCGGGTCTGCTGAAAGCCCCTGTCATAGACATCATCCCAGACATGACCCCAGATGGCGAAACGCTGGGCGATATAGGGCTTCACGCTGACTGCCAGGAAGCCGGCAAGCCCGGCACCCGTCACTGCCAGAATCACCGTGGCGATGGAGCCGGAGCGCAGGAAGGATATCACCAGAAACGTTACGAAGAAAATCAGAGCTGTTCCGAAGTCGCCGATCAGTGCCAGCGCAATGACGCAGACAGCAGAAAAGCCGATAAACATATACAGGTTGTTCTTACGGTACAGGGTATCCAGCGTGGCGGCACCGGTATAGATATAACAGACCTTGACGAATTCGGATGGCTGGAAGGAATACCCTCCCACGCTGAGCCAGTTGGTTGCACCGTATTCGGAATAGCCGGCAACGGCATTCACGGCCAGAAGGGCAACAGCGATTACCGCTACCGGGATCCGCATGGCGCTGGTCCGCTTCAGCTTGCGCAGCCACCATCCGCCGAACACAAACAGCACAACACCGGCTATCACCAGAATCATCTGCTTCGTCAGGTCTTCCGGGGTAGAGCTGGCAGCCACCGCTACGCCTAAGGTTGTAAGGTAAAATGCCAGGGTTTCCACTTCAAATCCGGTTCTTCCCAGGAGACGCATGGCTTCAAACACCAGCCACTCCAGAAGGAGGAGGATTCCGAAGGCTGCGGCAGCGGACGCCTTGTATTCCGGCGCTATTGTCCCGGTAAAGGCAAAGAGCAGAACTGCCTGGAACAGGCTGAGCTCCAGAAGCGTCACTGCGGGATTCACCCGGATCCCGGCACAGCTGCGCTGTGCTTCCAGCCGGCGCTTTTCCTTCTCGGAAATATCCGCAAAGGTTACGCAGCTCCCGCCGAAATTAATAATATCTCCGTGTTCCAGCGTTGTTCCGCAGTCCGGAACCCGCTGGGAATTCACCCAGACGCCGCCTTTGGAGAACACGTCATGCACGGACCATTCCCCCCGGTCGGACCGGCGAAGAATGGCATGGGTCCTGCTGATCCCGTCTCCGAACAGACGGATATCTGCACCGGTGCCTTTGCCGATCAGATTTTCCCAGTGACAGACGGGGACATAGCGTTTTCCTGCTTTCAGATAGGCCCAGACCTCTCCGTCATACCTGTCGGAGAGCATGCTCCGCAGACACCGCAGCAGAATCAGCAGCGACAGAAGAATCAGAACATATTTGGAAATACCGTATAAGCCTTCTTGCATAGTTTTTCATTATAACATATAATATCCTATAAAGAAAGAAGGCGATAATATGCCCGGTCCCGGTTTAGGTCCAAGAGGTGCACGCGGCTTCCTCACTGATGAAGAGAAGCAGAACATGCCCAAAGTCACGAAGGAATTCCTTCTGAGAATTTTTTCCTATCTCAAGCCGTACTGGCTTCAGTTCCTGCTGGTTTTCATCACGATTCTCGTCTCTGCAGTGGTTGGGCTTCTCCCCTCCATCATCACCGGAAGAATCGTTGATGACGCATTGGTCGGCAAAAACATGACGTTGCTGATTAAGCTGCTGCTGGCAGCTTTTGCAACGCTGACGATGTCTCAGGTTATCGGCGTGGCCGAGAACTACATCAACGCCTGGATTTCCCAACGGATCATCTTCGATATGCGGAATCAGCTGTATGACCATCTGCAGCATATGCCGCACGCTTTTTTCACCAGTGAAAAGCAGGGCGACATCATCACCCGCATGAACACGGATATATCCGGTGTTTCCACGGTCATATCCAACACCATGGCCTCCATCGTCAGCAACATTGCCACGGTAGTTACCACGCTGGTGGCGCTGTTTACCATGAGCTGGCGTCTGGCACTCGTCGGTATTGTCGTTATTCCTCTGCTGGTCCTCCCCACCCGGACCGTAGGCAAAACCCGCTGGAAGCTCCTCAGCGAGAGTCAGGAAAAGTCCGATGAAATGAATCAGCTGATCAATGAAACGCTGTCCGTCTCCGGTTCCCTGCTGGTAAAGCTGTTTACCCGCGAGAAAGAGGAATATGAAAAATTCGTAGATGTCAACGAAGGGCTGACCCAGATCAGCATGAAGGAGCAGCGCAGCGGTTCCTGGTTCCGCGTGGTCATGGGTCTGTTTACCCAGCTCGGGCCTCTGCTCATTTATTTTGCCGGTGGCTGGCTGATTATCCGGAATGCCGACTCCACGCTTACCGTCGGTACGATTACAGCCACGGTTGCCCTCATCAACCGCCTCTATCGCCCGGTAGAGAGTCTGCTGAACATCGGCGTGGACTTCACTCGCTCTCTGGCGCTGTTTACCAGAATCTTTGATTACTTCGATAAGGTCGTCACCATCCGTTCTCCCAAGCACGGGCTGAAGCCGGACTTCTCGGCCAATCCTGTAGTGTACAATCATGTGGCTTTCTCTTATGATGCCGAAAAGCCGCTCCTGAAGGACATCAACTTTATTGTTCCCCCCGGAAAGATGTATGCAGTAGTCGGCCCCTCCGGTTCCGGCAAGTCCACGGTCGTCAATCTTCTGCCCCGTCTTTACGATGTGAACAGCGGCAGCGTCTCCATCGGTCCGGACGATGTCCGATGGATCGATCTGGAATACCTCCGTGACAACGTCGGTCTCGTCACGCAGGAAACTTATCTGTTTAACGGCACCATCATGGACAATCTGCTCTATGCCAAGGCGAACGCCACCCGGGAAGAAGTGGAGAATGCCTGCAGGATTGCCAACATCCATGACTTCATTGCGAGCCAGCCCAACGGTTATGATACTGAGGTCGGCAACCGGGGGCTGAAGCTCTCCGGCGGTGAAAAGCAGCGGATTTCCATTGCCAGAGTGGTTCTCAAGGATCCCAAAGTTCTGATTCTGGATGAGGCGACCTCTGCTTTGGACTCCATTTCGGAAAATGCCATTCAGGATGCACTGGATAAGATTATGAAGGGCAGAACCAGCATTGTGATTGCCCACAGGCTTTCGACCATTCTGAAAGCAGATGAAATTCTCGTTGTTTCCGGCGGAGAAATCGCCGAACAGGGGACGCACGAAGAGCTTCTGGAACGCGGTGGAATCTACCGCGAGCTGTATGAAACCCAGTTCCGAAAAATTCTGGAAATGGAAAGCGGAAATTGACGGAAAAAGACTTGACACAATAATACCCGAATGATATTATATTCGGGCACGCGCGAGTGGTGGAATTGGTAGACTCGCTAGATTCAGGTTCTAGTGCTCAATTCGGGCATGCGGGTTCAAGTCCCGCCTCGCGCACCAAAATGAAATCCACGAGAAAGTTATTGTTCTCGTGGATTTTTTGATTTTATATAGTGCTTTTCATCTTAATTTGTTCAAAATTGTGATTGTTTAGTCTTGCTGTTTTTTCCGTTTTCCCTTATGTTTTCCCTTTACAGATATTTTTTCCCTTTTCACGCGGTCACAGTCTGTATAAACCGCTCCATTTTGGATGCGCTTTCCGTCCTCATTTTTTCGGTCACATGGGAATAGATATTCAGAGTTGTAACAGCGGTGGAGTGCCCTAAATTCTCTTGTACGGTCTTGATGCTGTCACCGTTTTCAAGTGATACCGTTGCGAAGGTATGGCGCAGATCGTGAAAACGTGCATCCGGCAAGCCAATCTGATTGACAATCTTCTTGAAGTGCAAATACACGGTTTGCGCTGACAGATTGCCGCCAAGCTCATTTGTGAATACAAGGTTCTTTTCGTTGCTCCAAAGGTCTTGCGCGGCACACCGTTCTTCAAACTGCTTTCTCCTCTGCTCTTTCAGCACTGACATAACAAACGGCGCGGGCGTGATCGTCCGTACTCTCCCGCTCTTTGTGGAAATGAAATTATACTGTCCTGTCCCTGCCCGCTCTTTCTGCAACTGCTTGTTTACAAAGATAGTGCCATTCTTGAAGTCTACACAGTCCCATGTGAGGCCGATTACTTCACCCTCTCTCATGCCTGTAAATAGTGTAGTCAGATATACGTTTTCATATTTGTGACCTTTGACCGCTTCAATAAATTTTGCGATGCTTTCATCATCGAGCGGCTTAATCTCTGCCTTTTCAATATGGGGGAGCTTGCAAGCGTCGGCAGGATTATATTTCAGATACCCAAGCTCAACCGCCTGTTGCAGTGATTTGTGAAGAACACCGTGCAGGTTCTTTATGCTTTTAGGGGACAGCGGCTTTTCCTGTTTGGATAGCCTGTTGTATAGCTTCTGAATGTCAACGGCGCTGATGGCTTGAAGCTTGATAGCACCGAGAGCAGGCTTGATATGCAGCTTTACAGTTGCCTTGTAGCTGTCAACCGTGCGCGGCTTAACGTCCCCGAGAAATTCAGATTGCCATATATCAAACCATGCACCGACAGTCAATTTTGACGGTTCGGAATATGTATTCTCATTGACCGCAACGGCGGCAGCCTGCATCTTCTCCCGTACTTCCTTTTGCGTCTTGCCGGAAAATGACTTCTGGAGCTGTTTGCCGGTACCGGGATCTTTTCCAATGGTAACACGAGCCTCCCAATATGTGTACTCCTGCCCGTTGCGCGTGACCGTCTTTTTGCGGATCGTTCCCGCTCCCTGAGCGGCGCGGCCTGTTGTTTTCTTTGCCATGGTTGTTTTCCTCCTTGTATTTGCCGCGCTCCTTTGGTAAAATAGAGGCGGCGTAAAGTTGTGTTTAGTAGTAGAAATGATGCGATTATTACGCCAAGCGATAGGGAAGCCGTCCCGGTGTTGGTAGCGCCGGGGCGGTTTTTTTATTTCTTTGCTTTACCCTCTGCAAAGAGCTGAAAACGATTGAGAAGGGTGAAACGTGCATAATCAACGGTGTTTTTTATGGCTAAAGTTTCAATGCTCAGATCGTCGGCAATCTCTCCGCAATCTATCGCCTTATTCAGAGCTTTCTTTTGTTTGAAATCTTTATAAGCGGCAGCAATAAAGTAGAGGTCGGAGCGGGAAGAAAGAAGCGCGTCAACAAAGTTCCTTTCTGTGTCATTGAGTGCAAGAAGTGAGGCGACAGCATCTACACTAAGCCCTGTTTCAAGATAAATATCTGTTGCCTCTCTGGTTTTTCTATCGTATTCGCCAAGAAGATAACCGAGTTCACAATCAAAGAGGGAACAGAGCTTCAGAAGATCAGGGACAGAGGGGAGGAGTATCCCCTGTTCCCATGCACCAACAGTTTGGCGAGATGATGCACTCAGATTGCATTTTTCAGCAAGTTCCCCTTGCGAGAGACACAAACTTTTCCTTTCGCGCTTTATTCTTGAGCCTATTTCCTTTAGTGAGTAGTTCATTTTTAACCTCCGCCAAAAATCCGCCATTGACTTACAACATACTACCATGATACAGTTGCCCTTGTCAACAGATAAAAAACAATTTGACACAAGGAGGTAAAGCGATGAAAGACGAGGCAATCTATACCGGCGACAAAATGCTTGACGCAAAAGACCTTCAAGAGAAATGGGGATTTAGCCGAGCGATAGCGTACCAGTTACTCAATAGAGAAGACGTTAAGCCGGTAAAAATCGGGCGCAGACGTTTTGTGAGAGAGTCAAGGCTGATTGAGTGGCTGGAGTCACAGGAGGGGGAACAGGCGGTAAAGGCATGAAGATGAAACGTGCTGCATGGTGGAAAATGTTTGCACACCAGCGGGCGGCCATTGAGTCAGTAAGCGATGCAGACGCAGGGCAAGGACTGAAAGCTGCTTTCCGTTATTTTGACGGGGAGGATATAGACCCGCAGGGACTTACACAAGCGGCGTTTACTGTCTTTTGTGTGATAAGGCCTTACATTGATGAAGCAAAGGCGGATTATGATGCGCGAGTCCAGAGGGGAAAAGAGAGCCAAGCATAGCAAAGGTAAGCAATGCTTAGCTTTGCCCCCTCATTCTGGTTCTAACTTAGAGAAGCAGAAACAGAAGATAGAAGCAGAATAAGAAGAAGACACATACGTTTTCTCTTGCTTCTTCTCTTTTCGCTGTGACTGTCCGCGTGACTGTCACGGTGACAATTATCGCGACATTGTCAGAGACGGTCACATTTCCGCATTATTCCGCTTTTGTCCGCTTATTTACATTTTTTGAGGAGGGGGTGACGATCATTGACAGAGGCAAAATTACAACAGCTCGCGGCAAATGTGCTCATGTGCAAAACCTTGAAAGAGGCAGCGGCACAGAGCGGGATTTCAGAGAGGACGTTGCGCCGGATCAGAAAGACCGGAGAATTTCAAGCGGCACTTGATACCGCAAGAGCCGCAGCCCTTGAGCGCGTTTTTGACGTGGTATGTGCCGCCGCGCCGGATAGTGCCGAGCAGCTTCAGAAGATCTCCAGCGATCCGGCAGCCCCGGCCTCTGCCCGCGTCGCCGCCGCTCGCGCTGTGCTTGATCTTGCCCTTGCATATCACGATCAGCGCAACATACTTGACCGCATTGCAGAGCTTGAGACATTTTTTGAGAGGATGACAACTTATGAAGACACAGACGATCAGGGAGGCAACTGCCCGCCTTGACAAGCTGGAGCACAAAATCGGTGCAGGCATTGAAACCGAGGATTTGCGCTTAACGGATATTGTCATTTATGGCGCGGTAGCGCTGGAGGCGATTTACCAGCAGGAAGGGCTTGACAGTATCAAAGAGATTGCAAACGATCCGATTTTTACAGATGACGAGCGGGACATGATTGCCGAGTTCATCCGGCAGCGTGACCGCAGATGAATTAAACAGGAGGATAATATGAAATTCACAAGCAAAGTATTAGGTACCCAGCATGACAGCCTGAGCAACCTTGTTGTTATTCTTAATCAGGCATATCAGCTTATTAGCGAGGCACAGGAGAACGCATATACACGGGCGTGGGATCAGTACACAGACGAGATCAGCGCCGGGGTGTATAGCGTCGCAGAGGCTCAGAAACATTTGAGGGAAGCACGGGGACGGGCAGACACAGACTTTGACGCAAAGAGGGCCGAGATCAACAAAGATCTTATTACCGAGGTAAAACGGGTTTATGCTCATGTTGTGGATACTGTAACACCGAAACGATCAGCAGATCACGCGGCGCGGTTCTCAAATGCGTTGCAACTCCTCAACATAGAGGGGAAGGATCTCACGGATCACGTTGCCGCGGATATTCTCAAAGACTTCATTGCAGATAGGGACTTTGATGCAATGGAGAGCTTTTACCGGGTTATCAAGCATAATGTCGAGCCGAAAGCCGGAAGCATTAGCCCAGACGCTTCAAGCGGTGTAATCCTTGAAAAACTGGACGGCGGTACAGCGTGGCCGGAGACATTCGGGGATCTGTTCATATACAGGCAGCTCATGAGCGGGCTTGATGAAATGGTCAATATGTCTGAGAAAATGTACCTTTACCCCAGACAGCAGGGAGAGAGCACAAGAAACGTGCATGGCGAGGCAAACATTGTCCCGATGGATGGATACAATCAGCCCTTTGCAGAGGCAACAGCGCCGGACATGGCCGCCGATCTGGAAAAGAATATCTCCTACTTCCTGGGCGAGTAACACCGAGCGGGCGCGGAAGATCTGCGACAAATACATATTTTCAGATTGAGCCGGTGGCGCGGTATGGGCAGCCGCGCCGCCTGTTTAATACCTCCACGGCTTGTGCGTATCCTTTCCGCCAGCCGTGGAGCTGTATTTGCTGGAGAAGCAACGAGAGACCCGCAGAAAACGCGCACAGTATTGCAGAGGGGAAAATATACAGTGTACCGGCACAGGGCACACAGAGGCCGCAGAGCGGGCTAAGACGAAGGGGGACACTATGACAAATGAGGAGCTTGCGATCAGAGCAAAGGCGCATGATGATTTTGCCGTCCTTGAGCTATGGGAAGGTGTACGGCGGTTTGTTGAGATGAAGGCGGTGCAATATCTCATTGCTGCTGACTTCAACAGTGCGGCAGAGCGTGACGATCTTATACAAGACGGCTTTTTTGCGATGTTGGACGCGGTCAACCTTTTTGATCCAGAGCGGGGAGCGGGATTTCTGACAATACTATCTTTCACACTGCGAAAGCGATTTGCAGAGGAGGGCGGACACAGGACAAGCAAGCGCGATCCTCTCCTCTTTTCGGAGAGTCTTAACACACCTCTGCATCCCGGTGAGGAAGACGGCGGCAGTGTAGCCGATGCGTTCCCCGATCCTTGCGGGGAGTATGCTTTCTCCCTGATAGAGTATGAAGATTATATCGACTATACCCGCAGGCTACTTCATGCAGCTATGAGCAACTTAACTGTAAATCAGGTTGATTGTATCGAGAGGCACTATTTTCAGCATACCCCGCTCCATGTGATAACAGACAGCTACGGAGCGGACAGGCGAGTTGCATTTGAAGCAATAAAGCGCGGATTGCGAACGATGCGCCGGGGGAAATATCGTAAAGAGCTGTGGGACGCGCTGCAAGGCTTTTATGATTTCAGAGAATTTCAGTACGAGCGGCGGCGAGCCGTCGAGCTTCAAAGCATAGCAAAGAATAATTGATGATCGTAACACAGGGGAACGCGCCGGATCAGCACGGCAGCCGTCGAAACTGTGTTACAGAATTGGAGGTTAACATATGGCAGTAAAGAACAATATCCGCAGTTTTCGTTTTTCGGATGAAATAGCCTGCATACTCAATTCCCAGCCGGGGGACAGCATGAACGCAAAGTTTGAGCATCTTGTAGAAACCTGCTATTGTGAGAAAGAGCAGAGGCAGGCAGAGCTTGAGCGGATCAATTCAAAGATCGAGGAACGGCGGCGGGTGTTACGCGATCTTGAGCGGGCAACGTCTGAGCTTGCCCAGCTTGAGCGGGATATACAGTCAGCCAAATTCAGCTTTGGAATTGTCCAGCGGAGAGCAGCAAGCATTGCCGATCAGGTCAAAGAGCTGTAACACAAATATTGACGGCAGCCAGCGCATGAGCGAGATCTATTTGTGTGACAAACGATAAGAGCCGGAGGAAATCCCCCGGCTCTTGCTGCATCATTCTGTTTTCATGTTCAGGTAGTGGATACCAGTGTATATGCTGAGTGTATCAACGATAAAAGCGTAATTAACAGGGCTTTGCTTCCGGAGCTGTTCCAGAGCCGGCAGCAAGGCGGCAGGATCAACGGCACATTTGCGGCGCTGTTCCATAGCTTCATCAAGGTTTATCACGTTATTCATGGCGTGACCTCCGATTACTCAAGATAAGCAGAGAATAGAGGATCAGAGCGGGCAAGTCAAGCTATCTTACCAATGATATAAGGACTGTTTTTGACTTACCATAACGGTAAGTTTTTCCCTTATTTTTTCCCTTAAATTTTCCCTTTACGCTCCAGACCGGAAAAGCAGACAGTGAACGTATAAAACGGGAAAAGGCGGAAATATGCCGGTTTTGAGAACGTGACAGAACGCAGAAAACGCTTT
>JAZLHH010000088.1:0-5398 GCA_045616745.1 Candidatus Limivicinus sp.
CAACCACACTTCTTTCATAGTCGGAAGTGTTTTTCTCTTCCAGCTCCGAAAGCAGCATATGTCCGGCAAGATCTGACACACTATGACGTTCCTGTGCGATTACACGGACAGTTGCGCCGAACTCATCCCTCATACGATTCAAAATGTCGATGTCCTCAGTGGCAAGGAATATCCCTTCGTAACCGAAACTGTCTATCCACTCACGAATGACGGGAATCATTTCATCGACGTTTGCCATCTTCCGCGGTCCGTCTTTATGAACGATAAGATAATCTGTCCCACGGATAAGTATTCCAAGTATTCTTTTTCCACCTATAACTGTATCAGCATATTCTTTTAAATCACTGTGGAATTTTTCCTTAAGAATGGAAAGATCCATTTTCGGATTTATCCAATCAAGAAACATCGTGGCTGCAAGCGTTGACATTTCAGGGAAAAAGATGGTATTGTCGCTATTTGCTTCCGGGTTTTGCAGTTCCAGATTGAAATAACTTTCCAGGAAAGCAACACTGAAATGCCCGACCTTCTCTTTGCGAACCACGGGAATTAAACCAATTTTTGATAAAGCCTCCCGAAACCTATACAGATTGTTAAGAACACTTCCTATTCCGGCTCCCTCATCAATAACGAATTCAGCAAATCGGACTTTCTCCGGATCATAAACACCTTGCCCTTGAAGGAAGAACACATTGTGAAATGCATTGACAGGTCCTATGCTATGAAAGCTGACATCAAAAGCCTCGTCATCAGAAATGTCTCCTATAATAAGCACATCCTTTCCAGGCCGGATTCTGTTTTCTTCAATACAAGGTATTTCATCTTTGATAAACCACTGCATGCGGTTGTCTGTTGTTAAAAGAGTAAGCTTGGTATAACGGAGAATGACCTCGGCAAGAGCCACCGTGTACTCGTTTACACTACGGATGATAACTGTGCTGAATATGCGAAAAAAGGGCAGATACAGTCTGGATTTCTCCTCTATTGAATATTCGTCATATTCCGGATAGCAGGCCTGATTCTTCCATCTGTTTTTTATAAAATCCGGACGACAGTCGATGTTCTTTATATGAGCCAGATCATAGTCCTCTCCGCCCGGCATGAGAACATGAATTCTCTCTGCTTTGCTTTGTAGCGCCTGTTTGAATATATCTCTCCCGTGAATGAGAGAGGGACATTTGCTATTATCTTTTTCACATATCAAATACATAAAAGTGATTCCTTATTCTTACCAATCAATTGAACCGGTGATTTTCTCTATATCCGGCAGCAACCTCATTTTAGTTATTGCCACATTGCCTTCAAGCACCTGCTTCGGGAACACTCTTCCATCAGCAGGCGAAAGTCCCTGTCGCAAAACAGCAAATGCCATGATTTCTCTTCTAATCCCGGCCTGCTTTTCAGAGGTATACCCTGCGAAATAGCTTGTGAAAATATCATCCCAAAGCATCTGCATAAGCTGAACCGGAACGACAAAATATTTTTCTGCATAAGCAGGATTCATCTTGGGAATGATGTAATGTGTATTTGCAATCATCGCAAAATCAAAAACCGGATGTCCGATGCACATGTCTCCTAGATCCACAAAGAACAGTTCTTCGTCTTTCACAAGGATATTCTGAGGATGGTAGTCTCCGTATACAAGCGTGCTCCGATCCGGCACCGACAGGACAAGCTGCCTCATTTTTTCCAGCTCTTCTTCCGAATACCACACTGTCCTCCGGAGCTTATCTATTTTCTCCAGATACAGATTCTTCGCACAGACGAAACTTTCTGCATCTGCATTAGTTTCATGGAAATGCTTCAGTTCTCGGATATAAGCAGGGAGAATTCTTTTTCTCTCTTTCGGAGCTTTTTTCAAAACATCTGCCAGTGTCTCCCCTTCCAGAAACTCGCTTCGCATTCCTGTTCTTCCTGCCGTCTGCACCAATCCGTAATGTCTGGGAACACGCAGACCTAAAGCATAAGCACTCTCCGCTACACGACTTTCCCGAAGGATTTCCTCTGGTGAAAACTCCGGATTAAAAAGCTTACATACCGTACCGTCCGGTAGCAGATACACCGTCGAAGTGGCACCCATACCTATTATTTTTCCTTTGTTCAAGTCAATTTCCGACGGTGAATTATTTTCTCTGTGCATCGGCAGCTCTCCTTTTTGCCTCTTCGGTTATGGCAAGTGAATCCAGTTTTCCGTTAGAAAGCTTCGGAAATTCACTGAAAACGAAGTAATATGTTGGTATCTTATAATCCGCAAGCTTCTCTGACAAAAGAACACGGGCTTTGCTTTCATCGAAGACTGCACCGGGTTCAAGATAAAGGCATGCCGCAACCTCTTCACCGTAAAAGTCGCTAGGTACACCGACGACCTTAACATCTGCAACTCCGGGCAGCTTGCTGACTGCCTGTGCCACATCCTGCGGCATAATGTTCTCACCACCACGGATAATGAGTTCCTTAATTCTTCCGTCCAAGTGGAGATAGCCGTCCTGACGAATATATCCCAAATCTCCTGTATGTAGCCAGCCGTCCTGATCGATAGCCTGACTGTCGATATCAATCTTATAATAACCGGTCATCAGATTGTAACCCTGCAGAAGGATTTCTCCCGTTTCACCAACAGCACATTCGTGTCCGTCCGAGAGGGCCACGATTTTCATTTCTATATGTTCCATCGGTTTGCCGACAGTGTTTGTTATATGCTCAAAAGAATCTGAATAATCGGTAATGGTAACCGGCGCCATCTCGCTGAGTCCGTAAGATGAAAGGAAATGATTATTCGGCAGCTTTTCGCTGAACATTTCCAGCTGACTCTGTGTGGCAGAAGAACCTGAGAGAATCGTGCAACGCAGCGTGGCGAGCCTCTCTGGTCGAAATTCTTTATTCATGAGGATAGCAAGAAACATTGTAGGCACAGCGTGAAAAACGGTACAGCTGTTCTTCTCTATTGCATCAATCAGGGAAGATGAGTGCATATCTTTCGGCAGAACCAGAAGCGCATTCGCAAATGCACTGGCAAAAAGTCCCGCTACAATTCCGAAGATATGGAAAAACGGCAGAATATTACAGCAAATGGAATCTCTTGTAAGGTTCTGGCTTCTCCGACTGATTTCAGATGCATTGAGAACATTGTATGCCGAGAGAAGCACGCCCTTCGGTCTTCCTGTGGATCCCGATGTGAATATCATAAGGCACGCGTCGTCTGCCTCCACGCTCTGCGGCAGGAAGTCTTCGGACAGTCCCTCTCCTGCCTTAATCAAGTCACCTGCCGGTATGTCTTCAAAGAAAAAAATGTCTTTCAGACAGTCTTTTTCGTCCAGTAGTTCCCTTTTGAAGTGTTCTCTATCTGTTACATATGGCTGTCTGCCTATGCACATTACAGTAATATCACCGTTTCCTATATATGATTTGATTTCAATTGGCTTCAGATTGAAATTAACAAGAACAGCAATTGCCCCGAGCTTTTCAATCGCATAAAAACACATAATTAAGTTTACTGAATTGAGTCCGGCCAAACCTACATGTGATCCCTTTCGAACGCCTATTTCATAGAGGTGGGCAGCCAGTACCGCGGAGCCACGGTCCAGATTATGCCAGGTCCAATCTCCCGCGGTGTCGCGTACAGCTACAGAATCGCCGTTCTCGGTAGCCTTCTTCTTCAAAAAATCCCGGATGGATAGCTGAACGAAATCTCCGTTGTCACCGCTTTCAACAGGGAACAGAGTATCGAAGCCTGTTGTTTTGAAAATATCCAATATACTTTCGTTTGCGGAGACAACTCGCATTCTGTCATCCCGGAAACGTTTTCTGGCAACCAGAAGTTCGCGTAAACCTGCCGATGATACATAACTGGTGTTGGCGAGGTCGACCGTAAGGACTTCCGTATCATCAGGCAATGAATTCAGCACTTTTCTGAATTCCGGCGACGTGCTTGTATCGAGACGACCGTCTACTCTGATTCGTATTCCGCCTGGTATCTGTTCCGAAAAAATCATAGTTCTCTCCTCCTTGTATTAATTATTATAACTGATTATTGTAAATAATACAGTCTTGTCGCACTTGAAACACGGAATACAACAATAGTATAATACATCGTAGTTATGAATACTTATTTTGTTGACAAAATAGAAGAAAATTCGAAGCAATATCCTGAGCGAAATGCTCTGATTCTGGACTTTGGACGGGATGCTGTTTCTTATTCTGAATTGTGGGAGCAATCCGGCCGAATTTATGCTGCACTTAAGTGTGCCGATATCGGTCCGGAAGATATAGTGATGCTTCTTTTGCCAAGACACCCTATGATGCTCATTGCTCTTCTCGGTGTTCTCCGCAGCGGCGCAGCTGCCATGCTTGTTGAGGATTCATATCCAAAAGAGCGAATTTCCTATATGAAGAACGATGCCGGTATCCGTCTCGTACTTGACGAAGCATTCTACGAAAAGGCTGTTAAGGGACAGTCTCTCCCTGGAAGAGAAAGTCTGCACCTGCATGATGCCTGCTTAGTTTTTTATACCTCCGGTACGACCGGTAAACCTAAAGGTATACTGCACGAATACGGTGCTCTCGATATGGGCATCTCAGGTTCGATACCTGACGAATCTGTCGTGAATTTTGACGACTGCGGTCGTTTTGCTTTTGTACCACCATTCAATTTTTCCGCCACAATGATTCACGGTCTTCCGGAGCTTTATAAGGCGAATACACTTTATATTCTCTCCTATGATGTTTCCAAGAACTTCAAAAAGCTGCACGAGCTTCTCGAAAAGGAAAGAATAACGGAACTCTTCCTCTCGCCTTCAATACTCCGCATTTACAACAATGGTTTTCCCTATGTCCGTGCCATTATGACAGGATCTGAACCGGCGAGTAATCTTACAGTACCCGGCTATGAAGTCACTGTACATTATGCAATGACCGAATCGCTCTACTGCATTTCCAGATATCAGCTCCGGGAGCCATGCAGCGATGCGCCCATTGCTTCGAAGGAAACCGGCGGTAACATACACATTCTCGGTGAGGACGGCACTCCTGTTAAAGATGGGGAGACAGGTGAAATCTGCTTCCCGAATCCATATTTCCGCGGCTATATCAATATGCCTGAAAAGACAGCTACAGCTATGCGCGGCGGACTTTTCCATTCAGGTGATCTTGGATACCGTAACGAGAATGGTGATGTCTTTTTGCTCGGTCGCAGCGATGACATGATTAAAATCAACGGGAATCGCATAGAACCCGGCGAAATAGAAGGAGCTGCACGAGAAATCTCCGGTCTGAAAAATGTAATTGCCAAGGGTTTCTGTGAAGAAGGTCGCTCCTATGTTGCGCTGTACTATCTCTCATCCGAAGCCGGCAACGACTGCATCTTCCGCGATGCATCCCTGTCGCGGCGTGCCCTTACAAAAAA
>JAZLHH010000089.1:0-37621 GCA_045616745.1 Candidatus Limivicinus sp.
CCACTTTGCCTTCCCCTCACGGGGAAGGTGGCGGCAAAACCGGTATTTTTTGCCGACGGATGAGGTCGTACAATCAGGCAAAGCCTGAATCCTTCTATGTCATCGCAAATGCAATATCACGACCTCACCCACCGCTCGTCGTCGCAAGCTCCACATCACGGACGCAGTTCGTAGAAGCTTTGGTTGTTGGTTCGGAGAAGGTTCGTAGAAGATATAGTTCGTAGAGGAAATGGTTTAAGCCTCTACCAACTGTGGCTTCCACCAACTGACTGCGGTTGCTTAGCTTTGGTTTTGTAAAAGCTCGCCCGCTTCGCTGCCCCGTAATGGGAGAGCTTGGATTATGGAAAAGCCGGTCCACTGCGAACCGGCTTTGTAAATTATCAGAGATACGTCTTGCGGGGCATTTTGTCATAGTGCTTCTGGAGAATCGGGTCTACCACGTAGGACATGAACTTCATATCCAGGTTGAAGAAGTAGATGCCGAAGGTGACCAGAAACAGGCCGAAAATCGCGCCTAAGACAATCAGGGGGATCTTTACACATTTTTTCATTGTACTGTCTCCTTTACCATGCATTCTCATCGGGAAGGAACTCAATGCTCGGATCCAGAGGCTCTTCCCTCATGACGGTGCGCATGTAGTTGCTGAACTGATCGCGAATGGCCTGGCGGGTATAGACCCGGGGATCGCAGAGGTCATGGCAGACCCAGACCAGGTGGATGCCGCGCTCTCTGGCCTGCTCTTCAAACTGGCCGTGCATGCCGGTCAGCGCCTTGCAGGACATATGCTCCCACATCATGACCATATCGGCGTTCATGCGCTCGCAGAATTCCCAGAGCTCGTCCACCAGAACACGGTAACCGCCGTGGGTCCGGTTTCTCATGATCATGTTCTCATTGAGGTAGGCCATGTCGTAGTATGCCTGTTCCCTGTTCTCGGGCGTATCCACTTCGGCAATTTCCTTTTCAATGACCATGGAGAGCATATCCGTGAGAGGAACGACGCCCCAGCAATGGACCATCCAGTTCAGCATATCGATGGTGTACTGCGGCTGCACGCCCCAGACGATGCATCTGTGCCGATACTCGGGAGCCATCATCGTCTTTTTGGCATAGCCGCGCTGGATGTATTTATTCAGCTTCTTGTCAATGGGCGGGAAGTCGGCGCTGCGGCCGCAGTTGCCCATGTAGTTGGTGTCATTATAAAGGGAGAAGACACAGCCGGTGAACTGAGGATAGTTGGTGCTGTTGACTTCCAGCCAGGACCAGCGGTTCCGGGTCGTCTGGTTGACGCGCTTGGCACACTCAAAGTAGTTGTCCCAGTTCCACTTGGCACCGGTTTTTTCTTCGACGAATCTGATAGCGGCTTTGATGTCTTCCGCGGCATACTTCTGGACGTCCTCTTCCTTGTGGCGCATCGGGGCAACCAGCTGGAAGGTGGGAATGCCGTATTCTCTCTCCAGGCGCTTGGCAATGATGCCGTTGCCCATCAGAGAACCGTCACAGGTGGTATTGACCTGCACGGCGCACTTGCCGAGAACCGGGAAGTCGTCATCAATGGAGATGCCTGCTTCGGCTTCCGGCATGGGGCAGACGTCACCGGGAATGCCGTGCTCCTGGGCCACATCCAGATAATGGGTCGTGGAATACTGATTCAGCAGGTTGGCGGAGAACATCGTGGGAACCTCACGGAGAATGGCATACAGATCCGGGAAGCCCATCATGAAGGCCGTCATGGCGTTTTCATCGCAGAGCACGCACTTTTCGGAGAAGTCCACATCGTTCCCGACGCGGCGGTCACCGCGCATGCAGCGCTTGATGCTGATGGCAACGTCTTTAACAACGAAGTCCATGGCCGTGTGGGTAATGCGGAGGGGTTCATCGCGAAGGCCCATGGTGAACTTGTCCAGCATATGCGGCACTGCCAGATAGTTGGCCATCCAGCGATAGCGGAACATGCCCTTCACAAAGCCCTTGCTCATGGAGGCATCAACCATAATGCCCCAGAGGTAAAGCCATCTGCCGTAATCATAGAGGGTGTCCTTCAGGCCGCGCCATTCACGGCGTTTGCGGACCTTGCCGTCATTAAACAGGACGCCTAATTGCTGATCACCTTTTCTCTTGGTATCGGATACCGTAGCCATCAGTTGACACCTCCCTGTATTCTCTTGATTTCAATGCTTTCCACGAAAGCCTGGATCCTGGTTCGCATCTGGCCCACGGAGGAGCTGATGTTGTAAGGCCTGTCAACGGAAAGCACGGGATAGCCGAAGTCTTCCCGCAGCATTGCGGAGCCCAGCGTTCTCTCATAGGCCCAGGGATCGCAGAACTTGACCTGTTCATAAATAATGCCGTCGGCATGATATTCCTTTGCCAGGTCTGCCACATACTGCTTGCGGCCGTAGACCTTTTCCATGTTCATCATGCGGGGGCACTGGCCCTTCATGACATAGGCACGGCAGAGCTGCGTCAGAGCGTCTTCTTCCTCATTCAGCTCAATGGGATCTCTCCCGGGGAAGGAGCCGAAGCAGAATCTGTCCGCACAGACGTAGGCGCCGGTGTCTTCAATGAGCTTGACGAGGCCGCTGTCATCCACCTCTGAACCGACGAGCATAACGCGGGCACGGTAGGGCTTGTCTTCCGGCTCTCTGGTTCTGACTTCTTCCAGCGTCTCTTCCAGCTTGTCGATAATCAGGTACTTGGGGCAGAGATACGTCGCCAGGGTCAGGACATGGAATTCATACCCGGTAATGCGGGGCTTTTCTTCCTTCCGGAACTCGCCCAGGGCACGAATGACGCGGCAGATCCGGTTGTGCTCCTCCACGGCCTTGCGAATACTGGCATCGGAAATATCAATGCCGTAATGCTCATGCAGAGGATTGAGGATGTGATTCTGACACTGGAGCACCAGAAGATTCACGCCGTTCTCATCTGCCTTGAGGGGAATTTCCATAAAATCGATAAAGAAATTCTCATTTCCCTTGCCGCAGGATCTGGAAAGCTCGATGTTTTCCACGCAGCGGTTGATCATGGTGCAGCCGTCAGGCGCTACAATGCAGTCCGCAAAATTGAAACCGCCTTCAATGGCGCGCTCTAAAAGGGCGCGGCTGGTTTCGCAGAGCAGATTCGTCATGTAGTACGTGGCGATGTCCATGGAGCCGGTGTTGGGTGCGGACAACCTGACAGAGAAGGCATTCCCCAGGTTAAACAGAGGCTCGGGCGTATTCTCGCAGACAAATGCCGCGCAGACCTTGCCTTCACTCTTCGCCTGTACGATCAGGTCGTTGTTGGAGGTTTGCAAAAGGTTCTCAAAATAATTCAGATACTTTAAATCTCTCAATGAGTTCTCCCCTTTCTGTAGTAAATATTGAGATACTCAATTGTTAACATTTTATCTATCTTTCAATTTTGAGTCAACTGTTTTTTTACATAAATCAGAGCTAATTTGACCTCATCCGTCTCGTGAAAAACTGCAATATAACAAAGCCCTCCCCTTACGGGGAGGGGGGACCGCTTGCGGTGGGTGGGGTCGGTACATCGCTTTGCGATACCTTCTTGCAGAGTTCAGGCTTTGCCTGATATTTCGACCTCATCCGTCGGCAAAAAATATTGGTTTTGCCGCCACCTTCCCCGTGAGGGGAAGGCAAAGTGGGAGAAGATATCAATTTTTATCAGCTAACTGATTCAAATACGTTTCACTTTGTTATAAATCTTGTCATACAGGGATTTGACGGCCATATCGATGACTTTCTTCAGCAAAGATGCGTGCTTCTTTTTCATAATCTCTCTCCTTATATTTTCTCCAGAAAACGGCTGGCGGCTTTCAGCATCAGCTTCTTGCTCATTCCGCTGAAGCTGATCTCCAGAAGGGCGTCATTGCCCATCGGGGTAATCTTCACGATGACGCCCTCACCGAAGCTCTTGTGCCTGACATTGTCCCCCAGGGCAAAGTCCTTCAGCGGTTCCGTCTGCTTCGGCGCAGCCGGGGCAAAGGAGACCGAAGGCTTCCCGGCTCTGGCAGGCGCCCCGTAGGAATGTGAGCTCGGGGCAGATGCGGAATACCCCTTGGGAATATTCTTGTGATTGATGTGCTCCGGCGGGATCTCGTCCACAAAACGGGAGACCCGGTTGGTATTCGTTCTTCCGAAGAGCATTCTCTGCCTGGCACAGACCAGATGGAGCATCTTCCGGGCACGGGTTATGGCCACGTAGCAGAGCCGGCGCTCTTCTTCCATTTCCTCCGCCATGCCGATGGCGCGCATTCCGGGAAACAGGCCTTCCTCCAGACCGACCACGAATACGCTGTCAAATTCCAGGCCCTTGCTGGCGTGCATGGTCATGAGGGTCACGCAGTCCGCGGAAGTGTCATAGTTGTCCAGGTCAGTATAGAGAGCCACATTGGCCAGATAACCCTCCAGCGTTCTGTCCCCGGATTCCTGCATGTAATTGAAAATGCTGGACTTGACTTCCTTCACGTTTTCCGCCCGGGCTGTGTCCTCCGGCGTGTTCTTTTCTTCATACATGCGGAGATATCCCGTTTTCTCCAGGAGCTCGTCAAATACGAAATCCGGCGTGTTCAGCTCTGCAAAGTCACGGAGGGATTCCATCATACCGGCAAACTCCCGCATCTTCATGGCAGGGCGGCTCAGCTCCGGGTATAAATCCGCATGCCGGATGACCTCAAACAGAGACAGGCCTTCCCGGAAGGCGATTTCATTGGCAAGCTCTATGCTTCTTGCGCCGATGCCCCGGGGCGGCGTGTTGATAATCCGTTCCAGGCGGAGATTGTCCTCCGGCGCGGAAATCACATTGAGGTAAGACAGGACGTCCTTGACTTCCGCTCTGTCGAAGAAGCGGGTACCGCCGAAGATCCGGTAAGGAATGCCGTTCCGCTTGAAGGCATATTCAAAGTTGTTGGACTGGGCATTCATCCGGTACAGGATCGCGAAATCCCGGAAATTCTGACCTTGGGAATATCCGGAAAGGATTTCCGAGGCCACATAGGAGGCTTCATCCTGCTCGTTGTCCGCCACATAGAGCTCAATCGGATCTCCGGGGCCTGCATCCGTCCACAGCTCCTTGCCCTTCCGTTCCGTGTTGTTGCGGATGACATTATTGGCTGCTTCCAGAATATGGCCGCAGGAGCGGTAGTTCTGCTCCAGGCGGATGACCCTGCAGCCGGGGAACTGTTCCTCGAAGGAAAGGATGTTTTCAATGGTGGCACCGCGGAACTTGTAGATGCTCTGGTCGTCGTCCCCTACCACGCAGATATTCCCGGCAGAATTTACAAGGAGCGACGCCAGAAGATACTGGAGATGATTCGTATCCTGATACTCGTCTATCAGAATGTAGCGGAAGGTATTCTGCCAGTAATTCCGGACCTCCGGGAATTCGCTGAGAATCAGGACCGTGTTGAGAATCAGGTCGTCAAAGTCCATGGCGTCGGATGCCTTCAGACGCTTCATATACTCTGCATAGATCTCGCCGCAGCGAATCCTGTGGAGGTCCGCGGATTGTTCCGCATTCTTCCGGTACTGTTCCGGCAGAATGGCGGCATCCTTTGCCGCAGAAATCTCCTTCATGAGCGAACGCGGTTCAAAATATTTTTCGTCCAGATTCATGTCCTTGAGGATATGCTTCAGGAGCGAAAGGCTGTCCGAGGTATCATAGATGCTGAAGCTTCTGCCATAGCCCAGAAGCTCCGCATTCCTCCGCAGGATGCGGACGCAGGCGCTGTGAAACGTCAGTGCCCAGATGTCCATGGACTCCTCGCCTAAGGAGGATGCCAGGCGATCCTTCAGCTCGCCGGCAGCTTTGTTGGTAAAGGTAATCGCCAGAATCTGCCAGGGCCTTGCCAGACCCTGCTGCAGAATATGAACGATGCGGTTGATCAGAACCGTCGTCTTCCCGGAACCGGCGCCCGCCAGAATGAGCAGAGGGCCTTCCGTGCACATGACAGCTTCCCGCTGTCTGTCATTTAAGTTACTGAAATTATTCATGCTGATCATTATATCAAAATCCCTGCCATTAGTAAATTATGTTTGTTGACATAACATCGATGTTGAATTATATTTTTTATTGATGAAAAAGCTGGCAAAGAAAATTCTCGATTTCGTATTCAACCCCAGACATGAGGCGCTGATCCTCCTGGGGCTTCCTTTGCTCGCCATTCTGATCGCTTTTATCATTCTGATTCCTCAGCTGCAGGATTTTTACTATACGGCTCGCTCCGCTTCGTATCTGAAAAATGCACAGTATTCCGTAACGGAGATTCCGGAATCTTCCGCAGAAGCCGCAAATCCGCTTTCGCTCCAACCGGCTGTAACGCCGATTCCCACGACGGATGTGAATCTCATCCAGGTCTCACTGACCGCCCAGTCCATTGAAAAGGACCTTTACGTATTCGTCCGCGATGCATCCGGAACACCGGTTCAGGGGAAGACCTTCCGGCTGTTTTTCACCTACCCCAACGGGCAGACGGCGTACTTCGACACAGAAAATGACGGCAGCTGTTATCTCACCGATCTGACCCCGGGAAGCTATACCGTATCCATGCAGGAAATGAACGGATATGCCACAGCAGCACCGATTACCGCCCAGGTAAAAGATGCCGTCAATTATACCAAAATAGAAAACATCGAAGAAATCGTTGAAATTCGGGATTTAACCGAAGGCCTGAATGAAATCAAGACCAACGGAGACGTCCAGTCCCACGCGGAAACCGTAATTGAATACATCACTTCCGAAAATCCCGATACGGTTCCTCAGAATCTGACGGAGCAATACGTCTATGATGCCAAAGGCAACCTGACCTATCAGTACGAGTACTTTTATGATGATGACGGCTTCCTCCTGCTGCGCAGCGGCGAATCCACGGACGTGATCCCCAACGTGGAAGACGGAATTCTGGTCTGCGGTCTCCGATACAATGAGGAAATCTCCGCCTATGAAACCGTGGAGCTCTTCCATGAGGACAATACGCCTCTGGAGGAGTACATGATCAATGCCACGCCGATTACCCGGGAATACGAGTATCTGGCCGGCTGGCAGAATGAAAACGGCAATCTGGTCTATTATTCCAACGGTCAGAAGCTCTCCGGTCTGAAGAATATCGACGGGAAGCTCTACTGGTTTGACAACAGCGGCATCCGGGGCAGCAGCGTGGGCATCGACGTCAGCTTTTACAACGGCAACATCAACTGGAATGCCGTCCGCAATGCCGGCATCGACTTTGTCATTATCCGGGCCGGATTCCGGGGCTGGGGCTCCGCCTCCATGTATCAGGATACCTGCTTCCGCCAGAATCTCTTAGGGGCAAAGGAGGCCGGGCTGAAGGTCGGGGTCTACTTCTACTCCACCGCCGTCAACCGGGTCGAGGCCGTGGAAGAAGCCTCTCTGGTTCTGGACTGGCTGGGCGGAACCTCTCTGGACTGCCCGGTATATATCGACATGGAATATTCCGGCGACTATCCCAACGGCAGACAGGATCGCCTCTCCCCCGCCGTCCGGGTAGAGGTGGCCAGAGCCTTCTGCGAAACTGTCCGCAACTCCGGCTACACCCCGGGCGTCTACGCAACGCAGAGCTACTTCAAAACGGAACTGGATTACAACTCCGTGGCCGAATACAGCATCTGGCTTGCCAGCTTCACGGAAAACAACCAGCTGCCCAACTTCCAAGAACGGTATGACATGTGGCAGTTCACGGACTACGGCCGCGTCGCCGGCGTCAGCGGCACCGTGGATTTTAATGTGATCAGGTAAAAATATTCATACAAAGTACAAAGGAGATGCTTCGGCATCTCCTTTGCTGTTATATATTTCTATTTTTATTTCCCGAAGGAGTCCTTCAGGGCGACGGAGCGGTTGAATACCAGATGGCCTTCCGCTGCATCCTTATTGTCCAGGCAGAAGTAGCCCTGGCGCAGGAACTGGAAGCCCTGAGAGTCCTTGCCCTTTTCCGGCATCGGAATTTCAGCAAGAGAAGCTTCCACTTTGCAGCCCTGCAGAACCTGCAGGCTGTCCGGATTCAGACAATCCAGGAAGTTTTTGTCCGGGCCGTCCGGCTCCGGATCGCTGAAGAGATAGCTGTAAAGGCGGACTTCCGCATCGACTGCCGTTGCGGCATCGACCCAGTGAATCGTGGCTCCCTTGACCTTATGCCCGTCGGCAGGATTGCCGCCCCGGGAATCGGGCTGATAGGTTGACAGAACTTCCACCACATTCCCCTGCTCGTCCTTCACGCAGCCGGTGCAGTTAATCAGGTAAGCCCCCTTGAGGCGGACTTCATTGCCGGGATAGAGCCTCTTGTACTTGGGCTCCGGAATCTCCCGGAAATCATCGGCTTCAATATAGAGATTACGGGAGAAGCTGACCTGGCGGGTACCGGCAGATTCATCCAACGGGTTGTTTTCCACCTCCAGATTCTCAGAGGCAGCTTCAGGATAGTTGGTAATCGTCAGCTTAACGGGGTTCAGAACGGCCATGACGCGCTTTGCATTGTCGTTCAGATCATTCCGGAGGCAGCTCTCAAGAAGCGCCCAGTCAACCGTAGAATCCACCTTGGACACGCCGATCTGCTTGCAGAAGCTGCGGATGGACTGATGCGTGTAGCCTCTTCTTCTCAGACCGCAGAGGGTAGGCATTCTCGGATCGTCCCAGCCGGAAACGTAACCGTTTTCCACCAGGAGTCGCAGCTTGCGCTTGGACATGACGGTGTAGTTGATGCCGAGGCGGGCGAACTCAATCTGGCGGGGCTTGTGGTAAGGAATGCTTACGTTGTTGACGACCCAGTCATAAAGCGGCCTGTGGGCCTCATACTCCAGAGAGCAGAGGGAGTGGGTAATGCCTTCCAGGGCGTCCTGAATGGGATGGGCAAAGTCATACATGGGGAAGATGCACCATTTGGTTCCCTGGCGGTGGTGTTCAATATAACGGATCCGGTACAGAACCGGGTCTCTCATGTTGAAGTTGCCGCTCTCCAGGTCAATTTTTGCACGAAGCGTATACTTGCCTTCTTCAAACTCGCCGTTCTTCATTCTCTCGAAGAGCTCCAGATTCTCTTCGATCGGTCTGTCACGGTAGGGGGAAACGGCGGGGCGATTGATGTCCCCACGAAATTCCTTAAACTGCTCGGGGGTAAGCTCGCAGACATAGGCAAGGCCCTTTTGAATAAGCTCTATGGCGTATTCATAGGTTTTTTCAAAATAGTCAGAACCGTAGAAGAATCTGTCTTCCCAGTCAAAGCCGAGCCAATGGATATCTTCCTGAATGGCTTCCACGAATTCCGTGTCTTCCTTGGCAGGGTTGGTATCATCCATACGGAGATTGCAGATACCGCCGTATTCCTCCGCCATGCCGAAGTCAATCGTCAGCGCCTTGCAGTGGCCGATATGGAGATAACCGTTGGGCTCCGGCGGGAAGCGGGTATGCACCTGCATGCCGTAACAGCGGTTGCCTTCGGAAAGGTCTTCTTCAATGAACTGCTCGATAAAATTCTTAGATACTACTTCATCCATCAGCCTAAATTCTCCAGACTCAACTTCAGATTTTCAATGAGAGCTTCCAGCTTCGCCTGCTTTTCTCTCTCCGCATTGACAACCGCCTCGGGTGCCCGGGAGACGAAATTCTGATTGGCCAGCTTGTTGATCTGACCGGCCAGAAGCTTTTCATTCTTTTCAATTTCCTTTGTAATTCTTGCGCGTTCCGCCTCGAAATCCACGAGATCATTGAGGGGCATGAAGATTCTGGCATTGTCGGTTACCACGGAAACCATCTTCTCGGAACCTTCGGGCAAAGTATCGGAAATGAAGACGGATTCGCCGTAGGCCAGCTTGGAAATATAAGCGGTACCGGCTTCAAAAGCAGCCGTCTTATCCGAAACAATGTAGAGATGCGCCTTCCGGGAGGGCGGAACATTCATTTCCGCACGGCGGGCTCTCACAGCCTTGATGGCCTCCATGACCATTTCAAAGTCCTTCTCTTCCTCCGGGAAGGAAAGCTCCTCGCGGAAGCCGGGATAATCGGCAATCATAATCGCTTCCCCGTCATGAGGCAGGGCCTGGAAGATCTCCTCCGTGATAAACGGCATGAAGGGATGCAGAAGCTTGAGGACTTCCGTCAGGACATAAAGGAGAACCTTCTGGGCGTCTTCATTCATGCGGGACTTGGTCAGCTCGATGTACCAGTCACAGTAGGTATCCCAGATGAAGTCATAAATCTTTCCGGCTGCAACACCGAGTTCAAAGGCGTCCATATTCTCGCAGACTTCTTTGGAAAGATCGTTCAGCTTGGAAAGGATCCACTTGTCTTCCAGCTCCAGATGCTCCGGAAGCTCATTCTTCTCAATCGTCAGATTCATCATGACGAAGCGGGAAGCATTCCAGATCTTATTGCAGAAATTGCGCATGGCTTCGCATTTTTCCACATAGAATCTGGTGTCGTTTCCGGGAGAGTTGCCGGTAATCAGGTTGAAGCGAAGAGCATCTGCACCATAGATATCAATCATCTCCAGAGGATCAATGCCGTTGCCGAGAGACTTGGACATCTTTCTGCCCTGACTGTCACGGACAAGGCCGTGAATAAACACGGTTTTGAAAGGCTCCTCGTCAATCTGCTCCATGGCGGACAAAATCATTCTGGCGACCCAGAAGAAGATAATATCGTAACCCGTAACCATGACGGAGGTAGGATACCAGTAATCCAGCTCCGGGGTCTGCTCCGGCCAGCCCATGGTAGAGAAGGGCCAGAGCGCGGAGGAGAACCAGGTATCCAGAACATCTTCTTCTCTCCGGATATTTTCACTGCCGCAATGGGCACATCTGACAGCGTCCTCCCTGCTGACCGTGATTTCTCCGCAGTCATCGCAGTACCAGGCGGGAATCTGATGACCCCACCAGAGCTGACGGGAAATGCACCAGTCATGGACATTCTCCATCCAGTTCAGATAGGTCTTGCTGAAGCGGTCAGGAACGAACTTCACCCGGCCGTCCTTCACGACTTCAATGGCCTTTTTTGCCAGAGGCTCCATCCTGACAAACCACTGGGGAGAGCTGAGAGGTTCCACCGTCGTGCCGCAGCGATAGCAGCAGCCCACGTTATGGCTGTAATCTTCAATCTTGACGAGATAGCCCAGCTCGTCCAGATCCTTCACGATGGCTTCTCTTGCCTCGTATCTGTCCATGCCGTCATACTTGCCGCCGCAGCCGTCATTGATAATCTTTGCGTCTTCATCAATGACCTGAATCATGTCCAGATTGTGGCGGAGAGCGACTTCATAGTCATTCGGGTCATGGCAGGGCGTCATCTTGACAGCGCCGGTACCGAAGCCCAGCTCCACGTAGTCATCGGCAACGATGGGAAGCTTTCTGCCGACCAGCGGCAAAATGGCATTCTTCCCTACCAGATGCTGATACTTTTCATCGGCAGGATTGACGGCAACACCGCTATCGCCCAGCATGGTTTCCGGACGGGTGGTGGCAATGATAAACTCTTCATCGCTGCCTTCTACCGGATAACGGATATACCAGAAATGACCGGGAATGTCCTTGTATTCCACTTCGGCATCGGAAAGCGCGGTTCTGCACTTGGGACACCAGTTGATAATTCTGCGGCCTTTGTAAATGAGACCCTTTTCATACAGCTCACAGAAGGTTTCCCGGACGGCCTTGGCACAGACATCGTCCATCGTGAAACGGGATCTGTCCCAGTCGCAGGAGACACCGAGGCTCTTCTGCTGTTCCACAATCTTGTCACCGTATTTCTGCTTCCAGTCCCAGACACGCTCGAGGAATCTCTCTCTGCCCAGATCATAACGGGTCAGCCCCTCATTGACACGAAGCTGCTCTTCGACCTTGATCTGCGTGGCAATGCCGGCATGGTCCACCCCGGGGAGCCACAGAGCGGAAAAGCCCTGCATCCTCTTGTAACGGGTAAGGATGTCCTGCAGCGTGGCGTCCATGGCATGGCCCATGTGAAGCTGGCCGGTAACATTGGGAGGAGGCATAACAATGGAGAAGGGCTTTTTATTCTCATCAATTTTGCCCTTGAAGTATCCTCCGTCCATCCAGAAGTCATAAATCTTCTTTTCTGTTTCCTTCGGACTGTAAATTTTGGGAAGTTCTTTCATACGTCACCTCATAAAAAAAGAAAAACGCCCGAGCATACGCTCAGGGCGATTCAAATAAACCGCGGTACCACCTGAATTTATCACTTGAATATATCATTTCGCTCGTGAGCGACCTTCCAGCTCTCCGCCTCGGGGCTTGCACCAACCGCCCCGTCTCTGAAAGACTCGGAACCGTACTCCTCTCAGTCATCGCATTGAATGATTTTAATACCAAGGCCGGAATCTGTCAATTCCTATTTTTCAATGAAAATCCCCGGAATTCCGGGGATTTTCAGCAATCTCAGCATTCAAGAATGACGCGCATAAAGAACTCAACAGCCTTCTTTATGGTGGAAAGACGGATGTGCTCATTGTTACCGTGAATAGAGTGGCGCTCCTCTGCCGTCAGGTCGGCAGCCGAGAACCTGTAGACTCTGTCGGAAATATCACCGTAATGGCGGCTGTCAGAGCACTGCACCATGAGATAGGGCGTAACGACGCAGCCTGTCCAGGTATCTTCCACTGCGGACTTCACAATCTGCCAGCCGGGCACGTCCGTGCGGGAAATCGGGCTGGGCTCCATGTGATCCATGACTTCAATATGAATATCGTCATTACCGATCGTCCTTCTGAGATATTCCACTGCGGAAGAAACGGAGTCCTCCGGGTTCAGGCGAAGATTCGCCACCATGGAGGCAGAAGGCGGAATCACATTGGGCGCCTGAGAGCCGGACATCTGCGTAAAGGCACAGGTCGTACGGACCAGGGCATTCAGCTCACCGCCGCTCTTCCTGCAGATCAGATCCAGCACACCGCCGAAGCACCAGAGATTGGAAAAAATCAGGCGGTACAGGAAGGAAGATCTTCTGCCGAGGGTATCGAACATTTCCAGAACCGGCTTGGTAAAGTGCTTTTTAAAGGGGTGGGACTCCACCTTTGTACAGGCCTTGGCAAGAAGCCCGACCGGCGTATGCGGTGCCGGAGCAGACGCATGGCCGCCGTCCGAGTTCAGGGAGAATCTGGCGTTCATCAGGCCCTTTTCCGCAATCCCGATCATGCCGCAGGGTACATCCACCCCGGGGAATACATCGGTAACAACGGCACCGCCTTCGTCCAGTACCAGAGAGGGCGTAATTCCCTGTGACTTGAAATACTCAACAATATGAACCGCTCCGTTGCCGTTGACTTCCTCTCCGCCGGAGAAGGCAAAATAAATATCATTCTTCGGCGTGAAGCCCTGCTTCATGAGGTTTTCTGCGGCAGAAAGGATTCCGTTAAAGGTATTCTTGGTATCCAGCGTGCCGCGGCCCCACATGACATCATCTTTAATCAGCGCATCAAACGCGGGAACATTCCAGTTTTCTTCATCCACGGGAACGACGTCATAATGGGCCATCAGAACGGCCGGGTCTCCGGCTTCGGTTCCCTGCCATCTGTAGAGCAGGCCTCTGTCTTCAAAGCGGATGCACTCACAATTGGCTATGACATTGGGGTACAGCTCCGGAAGAATCCCGATCAGCTTTTCGAACTCAGAATCATCCTCCAGAGAATGATCATTGAACGAAACCGTTTTGCACTTCACCAGCTCCGCCAGAGAATTCACCGCAGCATCTTCATCAAAGGAGACGGCAGCAGGCGTCTTCTTTTCCACTTCCAGCGGCTTAAAATTCACTGCATTGCGGATAATCACAAACAGAAATGCCGCAAGCAGGACAAGTAACAGAATCAAAATAATCATAATTAACTCCTCTCAGGCCAAAGCATCCGCAGCCTGCTCAAAACGGTCACGGGCTTTGACAAAGCAGTCCAGAATCTTCGGAGAAAAGACGCCGCACTCACCGTTGACAATCATATTGAATGCCGCTTCCTTGGAATACGGGTCTTTATAACAGCGCTTGTTGATCAGCGCGTCGTATACATCGGCAACGGATACAATCTGCGCAGAAATCGGAATCTCCTCCCCTGCCAGATGGTCCGGATATCCGCCGCCGTCATATCTCTCATGATGGAACCGGCAGATTTCATAACACATTTCGGAGAATTCTTCATCCCATGTACCTTCAATACTCGTCAGAAGGTCTCCGCCGGCTATGGTATGCCGCTTCATTTCTTCAAACTCTTCCGGCGTGAATCTGCCGGGTTTGAGCAATATGCTGTCCGGAATGGCGACCTTTCCCACATCATGGAGGGCGCTGGCACTGACCATGACTTCGACCTTATGCTCGTCCAGCTCAAATTCCGGATAATTCGCCATCATTTCTTTTGCCATAATCGCCGTATATTCCTTCACACGGCGAATATGCTGGCCGCTCTCCAGGCTTCGGAACTCAACGACGTAGCCTAACATGTCAATGATCTTCTGATTCACAGCTTCAAGGCGTTCTGCCTGCTGCTCCAGCTGAAGATACTGGGAGCGCAGCTCCGCCGTCTGCTCGGCGACCTGCTCTTCCAGGCGGTTTTTATAGGAATACAGATTGATGGCATTCCGAACACGCAGCTGAACCAGAGACCCGTTAAAGGGCTTCCGGACAAAATCGACGATTCCGTAGTCAAAGCAGCGGCGTTCACTGTCTATGGAGGTGTCGCCGGTGATGATGATAACAGGAATCCTGCCGGAGAGACCCCGGGCCTTCAGCTCGTCAAGAACGGCAAAGCCGTCCATTTCCGGCATCATAAGGTCAAGAAGGATAATCGAAAGGCTGTCCTGACTGGCAACCGCAATATCCACAGCCTGTCTGCCGTTTTCCGCAAACAGGAGATCATAGTCATCTTCCAGAATCCCTTCCAGAATGTCCCGGTTGATTTCAAGATCATCTACTATCAGAACTCTGTGGGTCATAAGTGCTCCTTAAATGATACTCGAAGGGTGGAAAAATTACTGATCAATCAAGGCAATGGCATCAAGAATCTGACGGTATGCCTCGTCAACATCCGATACCATACCGGAGATGTCAATCTTCGGTTCATCTCCGCTGCGAAGCTCTTCGCAAAGTACATCGCTGACCTTGAACAGAGGTGCAAGGCCCAGATTCATGGCAACGCCCTTGACACTGTGGATGGCCCGGAAGGCTTCCGGATAATTCTTTTCTTCCAGGAACCTGTGAAGGTTGGCATAATCCTCAGCTGTCGTGAACTTGTTGAGGTATTTTAAAATCCGCTCTTCCTTCATGAGGCGGGAAGCTACTTCATCATAACTGCCGCCGATGAAACCGTAAAATTCTTTGACATTCATATCAATCTGCCTCTCTTTACGACAAGATAAAAAAATTATATTTAACTTCGTCAAGTTTAGTATATCTGTCCGGCGAAATCAAGAAACAATTGCAGGATTTATCCGGATTTGCTGTTTACCCGAGCTTTTACATATTCAATAAATCTGTCGGCCGCAGGATTGTGCTTTCTGTTTTCCGGAACCGCAAGACCGATGCTTCGGTTCGAGGGGGGATCCAAAGGCAGGACCCGGACGTTATCCGTTCTCCCCCGCAAAAGAAGCTCCGGCATAATGGAAAAGCCGAGGCCGTTTTCCACCATGGCAATGACGGCATAGTCGTCCTTGGTATTGTACTTCACATTGAGCCTGACGCCGGCCTTCGCCACGGCATTGCGTGCATCCTGATTGGAGGTTTCCAGAAGCCCGATAAACGGCTCATTCTCAATCATCCGCAGCGGCAAAATATCCAGAGATGCCAGCGGATGCTCCTTCGGGAGAATTGCCAGCAGACGGTCTTCAAACAAAGGCTGGGTAATGCAGGGAACGGAAGCCGGCAGCGAAATAAAGCCGATATCAACCTCTCCCTTCGCAATCCATTCCTCCACATCATGATAATCTCCGTTCTTCAGACGGAATGAAATCTTCGGATAATCCTGTTCAAAAGATTTCAGAATCCCGGGGAGAAGATGAACTGCAACCGAAGAGAAGGTCCCGATAATCACCGTGCCTTCTTCTACACCGCGAATGGATTCCGCTTCCTGCAGCATCAGGGAGCAGTCATTCAGGATCGCCTTCATGTGCGGGAGAATTCTCTCACCCTGCGGCGTCAGACAGACCCCCCGGCGCGATCTCGTCATAATCTGAAAGCCGAGCTCCTCTTCCAGATCGGCAATGCTGTGGCTCACGGCAGACTGCGTCAGGCCCAGCTCCTTCGAAGCAAGGCTGATGCTCTTCAGTTCATAGGTTTTTACTGCTGCTTCTATTTTTTTAATATTCATGGAAAAATCCCTTGAAAAAATCGGCGGAATGATTTATAATCCGCAGTAATATAAATTTAATTCATATTATACATGAATATTTTTCATGTGTCAATGTGAAACAGGAGGATATTATGGCATCCGCTAATCTGCAGCATTTGCTGGCAATGATTGTTTACATGTGTGCTGTCATTGCCATCGGAATTTTCTGTGCAAAGCGAGCGAACAAAAACACGGAACAGTATTTCCTGGGAGGCAGATCTCTCGGGCCCTGGGTAGCAGCATTTTCCGCTGAGGCCTCTGACATGTCCGGATATCTGCTGATGGGTCTTCCCGGTCTTGCTTACTGGACGGGTCTGGCCGACGCCACCTGGACCTGCATCGGTCTGGCTGTTGGCACCTATCTGAACTGGCTGATTGTATCCAAGCGCCTGCGCCGGTATTCCGTCAAGGTGAATGCCATTACCATTCCGGAGTTTTTCTCCAACCGCTTCCACGAGGAAAAGAAGGTCCTGACGGTCATTGCTTCCGCTATCATTGTGATATTCTTCAGCGTATATGCTGCGCAGTGCCTCTCCGCCTGCGGTAAGCTGTTTGCCAATCTCTTCGGTTATTCATACGGCGGCATGATGTTAATAGCCGCAGTGTTTGTTCTGTTCTATACATTTATCGGCGGGTTCCTGGCAGAAAGCGCTTCCGACTTCATGCAGGCAATCGTAATGGTTCTTGCACTGATTCTGATCCTTGTCCTCTCCGTCAGTCATGCCGGCGGCATGTCCGCTGTGATTGCCAATGCGAAGAACTATGACGGATTCCTCAGCATGGTCAATACCGCTTCTCCTTCTGTTACGGAACCGAATGTATTCGGGCAGGCAAAGGATTACAGCTTCCTGACCATCTGCTCCACCCTCGCCTGGGGTCTCGGCTACTTTGGAATGCCGCAGGTTCTGCTCCGGTTCATGGGAATTCGAAATGAGGAAGAGCTTCCCCGTTCCCGCAGAGTGGCTACGATCTGGGTCGTTATTTCCATGAGTGCTGCCATTCTGATCGGTGTAATCGGCAGATCCATCACCGGTCTGAATTACACCAGCAATTCCGATGCCGAATTTATCTTTATTGATACTGCCACCAGATTTCTGCCTCCCCTGCTGGCCGGCTTTGCCTGTGCCGGTATTCTGGCAGCATCCATCAGCTCCTCGGACTCCTACCTGCTGATTACTGCATCTGCAATTTCCAAGGATCTCTTCCAGGGCGTTATCAAAAAAGACGCCACGGACAAGCAGGTCATGTGGGTTTCCAGAATCACACTGGTAACGATTACGATCATTGCCATGATTATCGCCTGGGACTCCAATTCCACGGTATTCGGCATTACCAGCTTTGCCTGGGCCGGCTTTGGTGCTTCCTTCGGTCCTCTGATGCTCTTCTCCCTGTTCTATAAAAAGACGAGCCATGCAGCAGCGATCGCCGGCATGATCAGCGGCGGTGCCGTTGTATTCATCTGGAAGCTCCTGATCAATCCTCTTGGCGGCGTCTGGGGCATCTATTGCCTGCTCCCCGCGTTCATTGTTTCGGCACTGGTAATCTTCATTGTATCTCAGTTCACCGCAGCACCTTCCGACAGCATCTGCGATGAATTTGAAGCCGTAAAAAGCGGCCGCTGAACACTCCTTATCCCCTGAAAAAACTCTTCACAAACTTGAGCCATGATCTCGGTCTTCCGAAATCATGGCTCATCGTTATTTATTCAATATATTGCATCCAGGCATTTCCGGAAGGCTGTCGGCAAAGCAATTTCATTTTCCAGCGTTTCCGGCATTGCCCAGACAAAGCGTTCGGGCATTTTTTCGCAGGAAAAACGGAAGCACTTCATCTTCCATTCCACATGCGTAAAAACATGTTTTTCCTCAGAAACACCGAGCAAACGGGAATTGCCGCAGTTCCACCTGCCAAGCTGAGCTGCAGCCTCCTCCTGCGATGAAAGACCCGGAATATTGGGAAATTCCCACAGATCCGACAACAGACCGGTACGGCCTCTTTTCTGAAGGGCAATGGCGTCTCCGCAGCGGATGATAAAAACCGACATCTGCTCGATTCTTCGCTGTTTCTTTGCCGACTTCACAGGGAAATTCTCCCAGCCGCTGTCACGAGATGAGCAGAAGCTTCTGCAGGGGCAGTGCCCGCAGTCCGGAATTCCATTGGGAATACAGACGGTTTCACCCAGTTCCATGATTGCCTGCGTAAAATTCCCGGCGTCTTCCTCCGGATATATGGCAGCAAGCTCTTTTCTGACGGCTGACTTTGTCTTTTCCTCAGAAACGGAACGGGGATCCGCCGTAATCCGGGAAAGGACGCGAAGAACATTTCCGTCCACAGCCGGAACCGGAAGCTGAAAACAGATAGATCCGATCGCGCCTGCCGTGTATTCACCGATTCCGGCAAGGGAGAGGATCTCTTCATAGGTCTGCGGAAAAACTCCCTGATATTCTGTCATAATCTTCTGCGCTGCCTTCTGGAGGTTTCGAACGCGGGAATAATATCCCAGACCTTCCCACAGCTTGTGGAGCTTTTCCGGGTCGGCATCGGCCAGCGCAGCGATATCCGGAACCTCCTGCAAAAAGGCAGCGTAATAGGGCCTTACGGCTTCAATTCTCGTCTGCTGCAGCATAATCTCGCTCAGCCAGACATGGTAAGGCGTCGGATTCTCCCGCCAGGGCAGGCTTCTACCGTTTTCTCTGTACCAGGGAAGAAGCGCATTCGGCAGCTTATTCAGTTGTTCCGTACGTTTCGCTTCTTCCATTGGTTCTACGTATCCCGGGAAATGCCAAGTATTTTACAGGAGGCTGTCTATCAGCCCCTGAAGACCTTCCCTGTCATAAATATTGCGGTAATAAGAAAGCTCTTCCGAAATCAGATTGTCTATCATGGACATTCCAAGCACTTCCACAGGGGCTTTATCGTCCGTCAGAATCAGGTTCCTTCCGGTAGGAGCATTTGCTGTCAAATGATCTGAAATCATTGAAAGCTGCCTCATGAGCCTTTCATTCTCGCAGAACAGGCCGGAAGTTTCAGACAAAAGCTCTGCCGGATCAGCATCTGCCGCGAACAGCTCCCGATTGGAATTATAAGGAACGTCGCAGGAGGCTGCACAGGGGAAAACCTTCAGGATGGTATCCGTCAGATATTCATTGATGGCGTCTTCCCCGTCAGAATGCATATTCATATTTAGGACCATGACACCGTTCGGCGTCAGATGCTGTTTTACCAGAGTAAAAAATTCCAGAGAACTCATCTGGAAAGGAATCGTAATATCCTGATAAGCATCGACGAGAATCACGTCATAGCTTTTATCGATTGCCTGAAGGAAGGCCCGGCCGTCATACTCATACAGCGAAATATCCTCGGACATGTCGAAGTATTCATAGGCCAGGTCGGAAATCTTCCCGTCAATTTCCACAGCATCAATCCGACAGCCGTCATAGTACTGGGCGCATTGGGTGGCGAAGGTTCCGGTACCGTTCCCGAGAATCAGGATGTCAAGATTTTCAGCGTCCTTTCCTGCACAGGCCATTGCCGGAGCAGCGATGGCATAGTCATAATACATCCCCGTCAATTCATCGGTTTTCATTTTTACAGACTGGACGCCAAACAGGACATTGGTGGAAAGAACTGCTCTTTCATCGTCTTCCTTCACCTGAAGGTAGTTGTATACGGACTCCCCTTCATAGCTGATGTCGGAATCCCAGAAGGCAAATGAAACACTGCTTCCGAAAAAAAGGAACAGCAGAAAAATGACTGTGCAGATGAACAGCACCTTTGGAAATTTTCGGATACTGATAAAGTAAGCAAGAGCCAGGGCAATCAGAATTCCGGAGAAAATCACGAAGGTCGCCGCCGTACCCACAGCCGGGATGGTGACAAATGTGGGAAGAAAAGTACCGATGATGCTGCCGATGGTATTGAAAGCCCCGAGGCGGCCGACAATTTCACCGCTTTCCTCCGCATTCTCCATAATATAACGGACAAGGGATGGTGTTACCGTTCCGAGAAGGAAAAGAGGATAAACGAAAATAATCATACAGCTGGCAAAAGCCGCAATGACGAGGAAATTCGTACTGACGGTAAGAACAAGCACACCTGAAATCCCTATCAGCAGAAATCGGCCGACAAAGGGAATGGCCGCAATCCAGGCACCGGCAATCAGCATTCTCCGGTACAGAATGGCGGGATCCGGATTTCTGTCCGCAGTTTTGCCGCCGTAGACATTTCCCAAAGCCATCGCAATCATGACTGTACCGATAATAATTGTGTAGACAATCTGGGAAGAACTGAAATAGGGGGCCATGAGCCGGCTGGCTGCCAGCTCTACCGCCATGACGGACATGCCGGAGAAAAACTCTGTCAGGTATAAATATGCCTTATTCTTCAGTATATTGCTCATGAGGACAGCCTCTCCTTCCGAATCGGTATTCTGATGCGATATTCCTGTTGAAAATTACTGATAATCAAATCCTGTGGGCGAATTGAGGGGTTGATTCAGAAGCTCCGGATGGGCAAAGATATGCTTTACCACCTTCAGACTTCTGGAGAAATAGAAGCCGTCTCCAATTCGCTCATCGAGCGTAACGCCGAAATCGACGACGTCCCGGATCTGCTTGGTTCCGTCCTCCATAATGAGCTCTTCCTTATGGATGGTTCCTATGGTCATCACAATGCAGTTTGTTCCGTAATTATTCAGATGATGATAAACCGCGGGACACCTGATGCTTCCCAGGTTGCTCAAAAGCACCGTGGAATAATTGGGATCCCCTTCCGTGAGAGCTCTCGGATTGATTCCCAGGAAATCCATGCACCGGACAATGAAGAACACAAAAGCAAGCAGCGGCATAGGAAGCTTCGTTAAATTGGCGAGTAATTTATCTATCCCGCCGTCTGCCACTTCGCTCTTTCTTGTTTCCCGAACCTCTCCCACAATCTTTTTGGCAACGTCATTGATGGTATCCTCTTCTCCGGGAACAAGAACCATCAGTGCCTCTTCCGCATGATCGGTAAAACGCCTTTTCGCCACAAAGCTCATGGAGATCTCGTGTCTTTCATACAGTTGTCTCCCCTGAATGAATCTGTTCAGTACAGGGCGTTCCATAATCATCTTTGTAACTGCCGCCACCACGCAGTGGAAAACCGTAATCCTGTAATCGAGACCATTCGCTGCGTTTTCGGCATTTTTCTGTTCAATAAACTGCAAAAGCTCCGTTACGTCAAACCTGTCAGACAAAAATACCTCTGCATCTGTTCTCTTCGGTATAAGATGCGGCATGAGTCCCTGAAGGCCTCGTGTTTCTTTGACTCTTCTGGCGTCTCTTCTGTCGCCCCATCTTCTTTTGTACTTCTTATTGCTCATTTTCCTGCTTCCTCTCCGCTTTCTTCAGCTCTTCCTCCCTGTTCGCCTCTTCTTCCAGCTGTCTGTAAAATACTTTTCCGACAAGAGTCTTCGGAAGCTCGTCACGAAAGATTATTTCTTTTGGCAATGCATAAGAATCAATGTGCTTTTTCAGGCATTCTCTGATTTTGTTTTCGACTTCAGACCCGGGCTCGATTCCGTCTCTCAGGACGACGTATGCTCTGACTCTCTGGCCGCGTCTTTCGTCTCTGACACCGATCACACAGCTATAGGCAACTTCCGGTACGGAATCAATCACGTTTTCCAGACGGCCGGGATACACATTATATCCATTGGTCACGATCATTCTTTTGATTCTCTGATGGAAGAATACATATCCATCCTCGTCCATATGGCCCTGATCACCGGTATAAAGCCACAGATTCCCGTCCGGCATAGATTTAAGCGTCTGTGCAGTCTCTTCCGGATTCTTGAGATATCCGAGCATAACCGTCGGACCGGTGAGAATGATTTCTCCCGGCATATTCGGAGGCAGAACGTCAGCAGTTCCGGGCACAACAACGGCGTATTTCATATCGGCATAAGGAAGGCCTATACTGCCTTCCTTTTCCCTGTCGAGCGGTGTAAGGCAGCTGGCGGTCACGCATTCCGTAAGGCCGTAACCCTGCTGAATATGAATCTTCGCACCGTGAGCAGCAAGAAATGCGTCTACCTTTTTCTTTAATTCCACTGAGAGCGAATCCCCGCCGCAGAAGGCGCCTCGCATGAAGCTCAGGTCCACCCCGTCAAAGGAATCGATATGAAGAAGGGCCTCATATATGGTAGGCACGCCTGCAATAAAATGCGGCTTTTTCTTTGCAATCATATCTGCATAATTTTTAATGCTGAAGGTCGGCATGAGAAAGCACTCTGCACCGTAAGCCAGCGCCGTATGAATGTTGACACCAAGGCCGAAGCCGTGGAACATCGGCATACAGCTGAGCATTCTGACCCCGGGTCCGAAGTCTCCCTTGATGACGTTGACGCACTGGGTTGCAAGCGCATTCATGTTGAAGTCTGAAAGGCAGATACCCTTCGGTGTTCCGCTGGTACCGCCACTGTACAGAATAACGGAGGTTCTGTCTTTCTCGAACGAGGCAGCCGGTACTTCTTCTGCCTGATTTTTCAGGAAGGACTTCCAGGAAATTCCGTTTTCCGAATCGGGGAATTTCAGATACGCTTTTGCGGAAGTAAGAATATAAGGAAGCTTCAGGAATACCGGCAGTTCCTCCTGCACTCTGGCAACAAGAATCTTTACCGGATGATCTGCCTCCTGCAGAGCTTTCTCCACCTTTTCATAAAACTGGTCCAGGGTAAGAATCAGCTTACTCTCGGAAATATTAAGGTAAAACGTGATGGCGCTCTCCGCGGAAAGCGGGTGGACCATATTCGCTATTGCCCCAATTTTGTCGATGGCATAAAAGCAGACAAGTGCCTGCGGCACATTTGGCAGACAAACAGTAACGGCATCCCCTTTTCGGATGCCAAACTGATACAGTGCTGCCGCTGCCTCATCAATTTTTTTCAGAAAATTACGGTAGTCGGTTGCTTTGTTATAAAACTCGTAGGCTTTCGCTGACGGGAATCTTTCTGCAACTCCCTTCACCATTTCGTACATCGTCTTCTCAGGATAGGATAGTGCGTAACTCATTTTTACCTCCCGGGGATCATTCATTGCTGCAGTTCAAGGCGCATATCAACGAGCTCCTGATATTCGCCGGTTCGGGAACGAAATCCGCGCGGGTTCCGTCCGAACTCGCGAAATCCCAGTTTCTGATACAGGGCAAGTGCCCGCTGATTCTCAGCAACCACGCTGAGCTCCAGCTGCGTATAGCCCGCATTTTTTGCACATTCTATGCAGGACTCCATCAGTGCTCTCCCAATGCCGAAGCCCCAGAATTCCTGCAGAATACTGATGCCGACCTCGGCCCGATGCTGTATTTTTTCACGGTGACCGACGGAACTGATTCCGGCGGTTCCGGCAATCCTGCCGTTGATAACAGCGGCAATTTCCACTTCATCCGGACTTTCTTCCTTTTCCCTGATAAAGTTTGCTTCCTGTTCCACGGTAAGCGGATGCTCGCCGGGATACGAAAGCAGGAAATCCGTCTCCGCGTGTGCCTGATTGAAATTATTCAGAACGGCCTCCGCATCGGGTAAAGCGGCACTTCGCAGCTCTGCTTCTGTTCCATTCTTCAAGATTACTTTTTTCTCATATTTCATAATATGCCTCAATTCAACCGGAGCGGTCTGCGTTCTGAGACTTCCGGATCCATGCATCCAGAAATGCCATCTGCTCTTCCGTATGAAACCAATGTTCTCCGCCTTCCATCACCGTAACATCAGCTCCGGTCTGACCTGCGAATACCTGAATCGATTCAAAACTTTGCAGATCGTCACGGCTTCCGTACAGGATTGCCGTCGGAGCATTCCAGACGAACGGATGCTGCCTGACCCAGGAAAGATATTCCATGGAAAGCGTCTCACCGCTCTCTGTTACTATTATACTCTTGTCTGTCAAATCCTCTTCCGTAATATTCGACCAGAGCATCAGATTCGTAATAATCTTTTCCATATCAACTACGGGAGAAATAAAAAAAGCCTTTTCCAATGGAAAGCCCTGCAAAGAGTGTAAGGCAAAAAAAGCGCCGATGCTGTTGGCAATGATTACCAAGGAATCATATTGGGAATTCAGACTGCGAAAATAAGCAGAAAACTCAACGGCTGCCTCCCAGGGCGTCTCTGCCGCATAGTCAAATCCGATCACGGTATCTTTTGGGAAAAGCATCCGGTAATGCTCGGCTTCCTGTGCATTTCCGCCTATCCCGTGGATATAAACTACAGCTCTCTTAGGTATCAACACTTTGCTCCTTGTTGCGTCGATCGAAATAATATCAATAAAAATGCGTCCCGCAAGCAATCAGCTTTCCCGTGACAGTACCACCACCGTCTCCACGTGCGATGTATAGGGGAACATGTCCACGGCAACCGGTAGTTTTGAGGAACACACTAACCTGGGCTCGGGACAAGAGAACCACTTGCTAAGCGCGCGAAGTTCTGATGAGCTTAACGGGCAAGAAGTGCGTCTATGATCGTTTTTCCAACAATAAAACTATTTTCCAGCGCAACAGGGAAAATATCGGTAAAGCCGTCAAAGCCATCTCCTTCACCCGAAGCCTTTTCTGCACCGCCCCAAAGACGCTCCGGGCTCTGTCCATCAATAAAGACATCCACATTGACAGAACATCGCAGCATGAGCACCTGATCGATGTATCCCATCTTTTCGAATGCAAGCGCTATAGCAGCATCTTCCATTTCGGAAGCAGCATAAGGATCGGGGGCCCCGAATTCCTCTGTAATGACATTTGCCTTTTCGTGATTATATTCGCCCTTCCAGTAATTGTCACTCGTGATTGCCGTGCCCTTCAACACCTTCGGATCCCTGATTGCCCAATCCGCATTATCGAAGTTTCGGGCCATGCAGGCGCGTGCGTCATCGGTGGTTGCAACTGGAATATCTTTTGTCAGTTCATAGGCAAAATCAACCAGATCGGTATTCAACTCATGATATACCTGTTTATCATATTCGCCGATTCTGAACCAGATCGAATCAGAACCCTCGGCAATATCCCGGTGATCCGCTGTATGTCCCAGATCATAATCGATCGCTGCTGTAATGATATACACATCTCCAACAACACCGAAATCTCTGGCTGAACCAGCGCAACCCGTAACAAGGAATGTTGTATCTGAAAAATCAAAGCGTACATCGGTAAGCAGCGCCGTCGTATTGACTGCGGAAGTGACCTTTCCCTGTCCGAGAATGTACAACCCAACATCTCCCTGCAGATAGAACTTACTTCCCGTCGGTTCTCCCGCAATGTCGTATACTTCCGGTTTTGAAAAATATTCCTCGTAAAAATACTGCGCTTCTCCGGGGAAATCACCAGCCAATTCACCATTCTCGAACAGAGGCATGATGACCACCGTCGGCTTGATTTTCTCTTCTTTGCTCTGTACCTGCCCGGTCGAACATGATGTCAGAGATGCACAAGCCAAAGCAAACAACATCAACATAGCAATTACTCTTTTTTTCATCTGATTCCTGCTCATTTTTTCCTTTGTCCGCAATAGTGCGTTTTAACAGAACGCATCCATTCATTATTTTTTCTGATGAAATATCGATCGGTCATTGCCGGGACAAAAGGATCACCGTCTCGACGTGGCTTGTAGCAATGAGATTGATGTCATCGGTATTAGGAAACATATCTACCGATTTTGACCTTTTTCTCTGTTTGCGGAAACATATCCAAAAATCGTCTGTTTGTGGGAACACATCGAAAAACTGAGGATTATAAATCTTTTTCCTCGTATGGCTTATTCCAAGAACCAATTTCTATCAGATTACCTTCTGGGTCTGCAATATAGCAAGTTCTCTGTCCCCACGGTTCAAGCTCTGGTTCTAATACAGCAGTAGCACCATGTTCTACAGCATTTCGAAATGCAGAATCCACTTCATCAAACGTATCGACATAAAGCGCCATTTCCGTGTGACCATTTAAATCTTTTACATACTCATATCTTCTATGTGTCATGTTTTCAAAATCAGTTCTTCCATATAACAAAAACAAGGTTCCGTCCTTTACAAGATAAACATTTGATGTATCTTCACTTTCTTTTATCTCAAAGCCAAGAACATCTCTGTAAAACCTAATCATTTTTGCCATATCCTTAACAAATAAACCGAAACCATCTAATCGCATAATATACCTCCACAAATTGACATTTAATAATGTTCAGCTTAAAACTCATAAAGTTTTTTTATCTGATTTCAGTTTCCAACTCAATTAGGTATTTATCAAAATCGGAAGAATACAGCCTATCCTGAATAATTCTGTACTTTTCAAATTCTGTTTCAGCATGAAGCTTTGCTTCTTCTGCACTTACTTTGCCAGGTCCGGTCAGTATTTCATTTCCGTTAAACTCTAAAAAACCGTCAAGCCTTTTTGCCCAGTCTTCCATACTCATTGGAATCTTACGTTCAGCCTGTAATTCAGCGTAGTCCAGATATAATGATACAATTCTTTCAAGATAACGTATTTCTTCTTCGGATAGATAGTTTTTTGCTATCGTCACATCCGCCTTGATTATTTTTCCATCGGGCATCGCTTCCCACGATGTAAGTCCCATGTGCTCTTTATTCGCATCTGCTCTTTCGACTATAAGTTCAGCAGCCGTATGTCTGTGAACTGCATAATGCATTTTATTTTGAACCATTTTGAAGAACAGCCTTGTGGTTTCGGCATCTTTATCATAATCAAATGCAGTAGCATACAAATCCGTAACCTTCTGATAAAACATCCTTTCGGAAAGTCGTATTTCACGAATTTTCTGAAGTTGTCTTTCAAAATATTCGTCAGTAAACATATGCCCTTTTTTAAGCCGCTCAACATCCATGGTCCATCCCTGGATGGTATAATCCTTTACGATCTGTCCTGCCCATTTGCGGAATTGTACTGCTCTCTCATTATCTATCTTAAAGCCAACTGCTATTATCATTTGCAAATTGTAGTGATTTATTTCTCTTTGAACGCTACGATTACCTTCAGATTGAACTATCCGGTATTTTCGGATAGTTGAGTCTTCTGTAAGCTCGCAGTCGGAATAGATGTTTTTAATATGAAAATTCACTGTCCTAACATCAACATTGTATAATTCAGCCATCATTCGTTGAGTAAGCCATATGTTTTCATCTTCATATCTCATTTCAATGCTTTCCGGACTATCTCCGGTAGCAGCAATAAACGTCAAATACTCTGCTGCGCTTGAACGAACCGTAATTTCATTTTTCTTTTTTGCCATATTTGCATCCTTTCAGATCTCAGGTATATTATCTATTATTACGTTTGATCCGACATCATTTCTGTGGTTTCACCCCGGCTTGAGTTTACACCTTAGACATCAGGCATACGACTTCGCAATGCGATGTATAGGGGAACATGTCCACCGGCTGAATACTCTTAACATGAAACGGAGATTTTTCCAGATAGCGAAGATCTCTGGCAAGTGTTTCCGGATTGCAGGAAATGTACACAACTTTCTCCGGATTGAGACGCACTAAAGAATCCAGGAATTCTTCCGTACTGCCGGAACGGGGCGGATCCATGAAAGCCACATCAAAATGCTGTTTTTCCTTTGCCAGTACCTTCATATATTCCCCGGCATCGGCACAGACAAATCGGATGTTTTCTGCACGGTTTCGTTTTGCATTGGATATGGCATCATGAATCGCGTCTTTATTCAGCTCAATTCCCAGTACAGTTCCGGAAGAAGACGATGCACTAATCCCTATGGTTCCTGTTCCGCAGTATGCATCAATTACGCGCTCACTCCCCTTCAGCGCCGCAAATTCGAGTGCTTTCGCATACAGGACTTCCGTCTGGGCATGGTTTACCTGGAAAAATGAGCTTGGAGAAATCTTAAATTTCAACCCGCGAATCTCATCCTCTATCCATCCGGGGCCGTAAATAACTCTTTCTTCTTTCCCAAGAACCACCGGCGTAAAGCGATTGTTCACGTTGAGAATAACGGTTTTGATTTCCGGATGGGCAGCTGTCAGCGCTTTCAGAAAAGCGTTCTTTGACTTGAAGACGTTATTGACTGCGACGAGAATAACCATGGCATCTCCGCTGCCGGAAGTCCTGACAAGAACATGACGCAGCCACCCGGAATTTTTCTGCTCATCATATGGCGGAATTCTGAACTGCGGCAAAAGCTTTCGGATTGTATGAATAATCTCATCCGCTTTTTCACTGTTGATACGGCAGGAATCTACAGGGACAATTCTGTGGCTGGCTTCCTGATACATTCCCGAAATCGGTTTCCCCTTTTTGTCCGTGCCGAAGGTGCTGATTACTTTATTCCGGTAGTGATCCGGGGAATCCATCCCGATAATCGGACAGACGGGGCCGAATCTACCCAGCAGATTCTCAACATAATTCTGCTTGGTTTTCAGCTGCTCCGCATAACTCATTTCCGGGAACTGACAGCCGCCGCATGATTTCGCATACGGGCAGATACTGCCGGGCAAACGCCGTTCCGTTCTCACAGAAACGTCACTTTGTGCATAGGATTCCGTAAAATCAGGGAAAAGCTTCCAGGGTTCTTCCTCCGGCGGCATGGCCGAAAATTTCATAGTTTCCCCGGTAACGGGATGAATAAAGGAAAGAGAATGTGACCACAAGCCGATTTCCGTATTCTGACGGGAAGAACCGTATTTTCTGTCCCCGTAAAGAGGAAGTTTTCTCGAAGAGAACTGCGCTCGGATTTGGTGGGTCCTCCCTGTCAGCAGATGGATTCTGACTAAGCTGAGTCCGTTTACATCCGCAAGTGTTTCATATTCCAGCGATGCCGTACGAACGCCCTTCCGCATTCTGGAAACGACATACGTTTTGTTTTCTTCAGAATTACGGAGCAGTAAATCATCCAGACGGTCAGCAGAAACCGCAGGAACTCCTTCCAGAACTGCCAGATACTCTTTCTGAAAAGCGTTCTCAGTTATCTGGCGGCTTAGTATCGATGCCGCATTCTGAGAAAGAGCGTACACCATCAGGCCGGACACCGCCCGGTCCAGTCTGTGCACGGTTTTCACATCTGCACACTCTGAACCAAGTTCGTTTCTGATTCGTTCCGGCATTCCTCCGGGCTCATCGGTGGAGAGGACACCGGACGGCTTGATGCAAACAACAATATGCTGATCCTGATAAAGAATCTTCATTACGATTTAATGATTGACTCTGTTAAACGGGCACCTCTTGCCGATACACTGATTATTCTGATCCGAGAAGCTGCAGACAATCTCTCCGGCTTCCATTTTTATACCCAGATGCTTTTCTGCAAATGAAACCGCCTGCATCAGAGAAAGATAAGAGTCTCTCTTGCAGCAGCGAGGTCCTCCTATTTTCCCGATAGCAGAAAGGGATTCCGAGGTCATCTGATTGGCCAGTCCCCAGGGCTCGTTCATCAGCGGCGTTGATCCTGTTACCACAGAAACAAAAATTCCTGAACTGATCCCTGCTCCGCAGGCACCCCAGAATCCGCAGGCACCACCGGGAATGTTTTTCCCTCGGGAGAATACTTCCTTCAGCGCCTTTTCCAGGTCCACATCACCTCCGGCATTTTTATAAGCCGTAACAAGGGCAGCTGCCACCATGATATGATGCTCCGGTCCATGCATATGGCAGAACGGCAAATGCATCATCGTGTTCAGAATCTCTACGGGGTTCTTCGAATCTGCATTCAGGCAGCATCCGATGATACTGTCAATTCCCTCTCACTGCAGACATAATGTCCGTTCACACATCTTGTCTTGCTGAGTTCCGTTTTATGGCAAATGGCACACTCCATTTCCACATCTTCCTGCAGATAGTCCAGAGGTGCTTTACAAATCAGGCATTCTTCATTCATCAGCGTTTTCTCCTGTTCTGAATCTATGGGACAAAGCTTCTTTTCTCAGTCAAAAGCCAGGGTAAGCTTGTACTCATCATTTTCAAAGAAGCGGACAAACAGCGTGCGTTCCGTGCAGTTTGCAACCTCAGTGAAGGTGGATTCCCAATATACATTGCGGTCGGCACGTTCTTCACGCGTCATCTCGGAAACCTCCTTGCTGATGCGGGTAATTTCCGCTTCAATCAGCTCATCGTTGGCTTCATCAAGGACAAAATCCGTCGTCCACCACGGATTTGTGCCGACAAACTCACTGCGGTAGTCGAACTTGCATGTTTCCGGCGTGTACATCTGAAAATACGATGCACTGTCAATCAGTTCAAACATATCGTCAGCATTCTTTACTTCATCCACTCCGGCGGTTACTGTCTCATAACGGCCGAGACCGGCTGCCAGTTCTTCAATGGCAGCGAATTCCTCGTCGATGTAGAAATTAGCCTGTGCGCGCTGACCTTCATGCCAGACAACGCGGTTGCATGCAACTTCAAGAAGGCCGTAGCGTCCTGTTGCATCCGCCATCATGAAGCAGAAGTTCCAGGAAGTCGGTTCTGACTGGGTATATATATCGAGGGTTTCCACATAGTCAAGTGCTTCCTCAATCGAAGCACAGCGTTCGGCAACAAATCTCGGCACAGCAGCAACAAAGACACGGGTTTTCATTTCCGGATTCGTTCCGGAACAGATAAATTTACCGTCACCTGTCGGCCAGGCTTCACCGTTTCGCATGTTGGTTTCGACATAAAGGCCTTCGGTATTCATAACGTCAGTGCAAAGGAACGGCAGCAGCTTGTACTGTTCCGGCGTAAGTCCTTCTGCAAGCACTGTGTCATAATCCGGCATAAAATCGTTGAAAAGATAGGCAAGGCCCAGCGTTTCATAACAACCCTTCACGTTTGTGCGAATAATGAAAGCAGGCTTGTGGGAAATATTCAGATCCATGTTGCGGCCCACAAGCGTCTCTCCCGCTTCTGTTACCGTAGCAACTGCAGTGCAGCCGCCGCCCCAGAGATCCAGCGATTCGATGGCAATCTCATCGGCGAAGCCGTAGTCCAATTCTGTGCAGACGGGCAGCTCCAGAACGTGATCAAAACGCTCTTGGCACATGATGCCCGTTTCCTTTGCGGCTGTGCTGCTCACCAAAAGCAAATTGGCAAAGATTAATGCAAGCAGTTTCTTCATTTCATATGTTCTCCTTTACTGCATGACTGAAATACAATCTCATAAATATATACTCTCTGCATTGTCTGTTACTGTTCAGCGGAGAAGTATTCTTATTTCATTTGTATAATCGCCTGCGGTGACTTCTCTGATTTCGACCTTGCTGGCACGCATTTTAATAATTGGCCAGGAGAAGAAATACAGAGGATCATCCGAATCCATCGGCGGTCCGGAAAACCGGACAATACCGCTGATACTTGCGTCACTGCGGTTATACTCAAATGACGCATGCATTTTGTTGTTTTCCCTCGGCTGAATAATTATCATCTGGAACAGTTCTTCCATAATGGACTGCAGCCGTTCCTGAAGAACGAAAGAAATTCCGTTTCGATACGTATAATCAGAAATCGTTGTGCTTGCTCCGATAAAATCGAAGTCTTTCGACTCTACATCAAATTCCAGCACTTTCAGAGCACGGACAAATCTTCTGGTACGGGTACGTTCCGGGTTATCAAAAATCTTCTCCGGCGTTCCCTCTTCATAAATAACACCTTCATCCAGAAACAGAACTCTGTTGCAGATCTGCCGGACCAGTTCCATTTCGTGCGTTGCAATCACCATGGTGTGGCCCTCTGATGCCATCATCCGGATGACTGACTCCACCTCGCCTCGCATCAGCGGATCCAAAGCACTGGTTGGTTCATCAAGAAGTATGATTTGCGGTTTCATCGCCAAAGTACGTGCAATTGCCGCACGCTGCTGCTGCCCGCCGGAGATCCTGGACGGATAGGCATAGGCTTTATCCATAAGACCTACCATTTTCAGCAGCCGCATGGATTCTGCAAATGCATCCTCCTTCGAAACTCCCTGAAGATGAACCTGACCGCTCATCACATTTTCGACAACGCTCATATGCTGAAACAGGTTGAAATTCTGGAAGATTATGCCGATTTTTTTCCTTGCTTCCGTAATGTCTGCATTATTTCCCGTGATGTCAGTTCCGTCAAGATAAATTTTCCCGCCGGTCGGTTTCTGCAGCATCACCAGGCAGCGCAGCAGCATGGATTTTCCACTGCCGGACGACCCGATGATGCCGACGACTTCGCCGTCATTGATTGTCAGATTCAGACCTCGAAAAACCTCGCGGTCATTAAAGCGCATCTGCAGGTTTTCTGCCTGTATCATCGACCCGCCTCCTTCATAATCCTTTTCCGAATCTCTGTTTCCGACTTCTCTGAAGGACTGATTCTAACTCGCAGTTTTCTGACCAGTTTGCAGCCAATCAAGCCCAAGAAAACATACACTAAGCCCGTAAGAATGATTGTTAAAAACGGTTCATAGGATTCTGTTCGGATTCGGTCCGCTACTCCCTGAAAATCTTCCAGCGCAATAAATTCAACCAGCGCAGTATTTTGAATGGTCCCCAGCACCGCAACTTCCATCATGGACAGAAAAGACGGAAGTGCCTGCGGGAGATATATCCGATACAATGCCTCATAATGGCCATATCCCATAGATACTGCTGCATCCATCTGCCCGGCATCGATAGAATTGACAGAGTTCTTCAATGCATCGAATACGCTGAAACCGAAAGCTAATCCATACGCAATGACTGCAGCCCGGAAGTTGTTTGCTCTGTTTCCGGAAAAAATCAGATAAAAGCTTGCCAGAAGCCACGTGGAAGCCGGCAAAAGATGCATTACTTTCGAAACCGGCCCGAGAATACAGCGCGCAATGCGGTTATTCGAATAATACAGCAGATAAATTGCCGTACCGAAAACGGCACCGGAAAAGACAGACAGAAGAATAATCTTTACTGTCATCCAGAGTCCGGAGAGCAGATCTTTCCAGCGGTTCTGCTCCAGCAGCGTTCGCCGAATGGCGTTCTGAAGCAAAACCAGGATTCCTTCGTACTCTGCGCCGGCCGAGAAATCCCTGACCACAATCACAGTTCCGGCTTCCATATAACCGGAGGTAAAATCAATAATCTCATTTCTGTCCTGCGATACGGTAATACCGGATGCCGCCACATCTGCCAGTCCTGCCGCAACGGAAGGAATCAAGTCCTCAAACCTGTCTTGAGAAAACTGAATCCGATAATCGAGCTTCTCGGCAATATGCAGAAGAAGGTCAATGTCAAATCCCGTCAGGTTGCCGTTAAAATCGATATAGCACATCGGCTCATTGTCCGGACTGACACAGCAGCGAATCACACCGTTTTTCCCCGGCCAAGTCTGTTCCGGAAGGAGTTTGACGTCATCCTCGCTGTTCATCCACTTCTCTTCCAGTTCATCAATCGTTCCGTCGCTCTTCAATTTAGAAATAGTCTCATCAAAAAGCGGTATTAGGGCATGGCGTTTCGGAAAAGCAAAACCGTAAACCGAACTGTCCAATGTTTCATCCAGCATAACAACACCGTCATACCGTCGGGTCAGCACCTGCGCAGTAACAAAGTCAATTGAAAGCGCATCAGCCTTGTCATTAAGCAGCATTGCAAGGCCGTCCGCAATCGACCAGGCATACAAAATCTCAGAATCCGGCAGTTCCGACCGGCCCTTGAGAACAGCGGCGTGAACCGCCCCCGATTCAACAGCAATCTTTTTTCCGTTCAGCTCGCTTACTGTGTGAATCTGCGCTTCCTCCTTGCTGCAGCCGGTCAAACCGAGCAGAAGGGACAGCAGAAGTAATACGCAGAAAATTCTTCGGCATTTATGATATCTCTCAGTTCTCTTCATCTTTTGATTTTATCCATTCATCCTTCAGCAGGCTGTAAACGCAGGCATCCACAACACCTCGGTTACTGACATCTGCCTGCCGCAATGTTCCTTCATATTGGAGACCGCACTTCTTCATCACAAGTCCGGAATTCGGATTATTCGGGTCATGCTGTGCCTCTATTCTGTTTACCTCTACTTCGTTAAAAAGAAAAGGAATAATCGCAGAGAAAGCCTCACCGGTATAGCCTTTATGCCACCACTTGCTTCCGATGCAGTAACCGATGTGCAGAATATCCAGCTGTTCATTCTTAACAAGAGCTGAAATTGTTCCGATCGGCTCACCGATTTCCTTTAATTCAATGGCCCAATGGTAGAAGTCATCCTTTTCGCTTTTTGCTATCCAATTTTCGATAACTGTACGCGTAGTATCAATACTTTGATGTGTCGGCCATCGAAGGAATTCCGTAACCTGAGCATCGGAGGTCCAGTTGCAGAAAGCCGGCTTCACATCGTTCAATGTGAACTTGCGAAGGATGAGCCTGTCTGTTTCAATTGTGATTGTTCCCTTATGCTTCAAAATAATACTCCAACATCTGATTTATTTAAACAACGAAAAAAACTATTGCTTCAGTCCGGATAGATAACATTTCTGTTCATCCGTTATCCGATAGCTTTCTCTGGCCTTCTGAATTGTTTTGTTGTGAACCCACGGATCCAGCTTTTTGCCTTCCAGATAAGTCACTGCAGAATCCCACTGTTTTGCAAGCGCTGTGGCGAAAAACCAGGAAATCATCATATTGACATAGTACCTGTCTGAGCGAATCGCCGCAACCGCCTCCAGATATTCCGGACGAAAATCATCGTCAAGATAGTGCGACATCAGCATTTCAATACCGAAACGAACCGTATATTCATGGGAATCGTCCATCCAGGTATCAATCAGCGGCAGGAGTTCTTTTTTGTGTTTTCGGAAGCACCCGGGGGACATAATGTCGCATACAGCCCAATTATCAACGTAAGGCAGAAATGCTTCCAGTTCTTCAATACATCTGTCATAATCCCTGATTCCGGATACAAGAAGCCCGTGCAGCATGTTTTCGTCATAGTATTTATGCGGTAATTCAGCCAGGAAATTCGCAGCAGCCTCAGGTTCACTCTTCAGTAATTCTCTGGCCAGCTTTCTGCAATTTGGAACTCTTACCCCGATAAACAGCTGCGGGTCAACACCGGGTGTCAGTCTGCTCTGAAACTTTGCGTATTCGCTGTCCTGCAAAGCAAACAGTTTATTCTGAATATCCGTCATATCGCATTTTCCCCTTCTTCTTTGGCATTGGAAGCTCATCATACATAGCTTCAAGAAGTTCCTGCAGAAACTCTTTGCTGTCAACGTTATCTACCAGAAGCATCTCTTTTGCTCCTTCATAAGGATATTCAAGAGATGCCTCAGGCATAAGCTTAAAGGCAGATGTAACAGGTTTTACAAGAAATCTGTCATCGAATATTCCGCCGACAATTTTCCCGTTGTAATAAACGATGTATTCTCGCATCATAGCGCGATATGTTATCCCGTTCAAGCCGGAAAGCTGGTCTAATATAAAGTCCAGATACTCTTTACTTGATGCCATCCCTGCTCCTTATCTATTCAATTGCAAAAATTACTGTAATCTCTGATAATTTTTCCAGAATGCAATGGTTTCCTGCAGATCCGCTTCATCTTTAAAAAGATTCATTTTCTTTGCAGCTTCAATTGCGAAGTCAACATATCCATTCGCACGTGATGTAATAACCTTCTCTGTAACGACCACATTCATCTCTGAAGAATGCGTTGACAGGATACCCTCCAATATTCCTGCATGGTCAAGTACATCAACACCGGCGCATATACCTGCAATTAGCTGATTATTATCATGAACTTTATTTATGAAATTCCAAACAAAAGGATTATCGATTTCCTGAATATTTCCGCCGGGAACAACAAGCAGTTCAACGTCATTGATATCAATGTCACCAAGCTTACTGTCAACATTTATAGAATAGCCTTCCATCGCTGTCTTAGGAGCTCCGTCAATTGATGTAAATCTGACCTTTTTCCCTGCATACTTAAGAAAATAATTCAGAATCACTATTTCATATATGCAGCTGGAATTGTATAAAAGCACAACAGCTTCCATCGTCTGTTCTCCCTGTTAAACAAGTAATTGCTGTTTTATTCGTGACAAAATAACCTTTTCCGCGTGGGGCATAACGACATTATGAATGTCCACGCAGCACCGGAACATATCGTCCTGCCGTCTCAGCCTATATTCGACTAATGAATCCACATGGCCTGACAGGTCTTATCTCAGTTTCCCGATGTCAAGTACTTAACCGGATGCCGGATTGTTCTTGACGTATCCGGATTCATTTCAATACTGACGGCGAAGATATTCAAGAATTTTTCCTGAATGTTCTTAGCCGGTTATATATCTTGTTTCTTTATTATATCCGATACATCCTGCAATGAAATAAATGCAAATTCATCAATTTCATGTACGATCTGTCTTAATTTGTTTATTTGGAAATGATTGATTATGAAGTAAATAATTTCTTTTTCCTGCTTTGAAAAACCTCCTACCGCATTAACGATTGTTCCGCTTGATTTAAATTCCTCCGCTAAAGCATTGGAAATCTCTGCGGCATTCGTCGTTACAATCATAGCGCACTTCGATCTGTCAAACCCTTCAACAATATAATCAACTGTTCGCGACCCGATAAAGTATGTGACGATTGAATACAATGGCAGAATCCAGCTTTGAATAGCAATTCCGCAAGCAACATAAAGCAATGTATTAAATATTAAAACGAAAGTGCCGATTGAAATGTTTATTTTTTTTGCAAAGATCACCGACAGAACATCTATGCCGTCAATGGCTCCTCCAAATCGAATCGTCAAACCGCTTCCGATGCCTGATATAACACCGCCGAATACTGCACACAGAAGAAGGTCCGAACCGGCTAACGGGGAGACAAATGACACATCAATCGGCAGAACATTCATGATTAAATAAGACATAAACGAATAGATTCCAACCGTAAAAATCGAGTATATTGTAAATGAGAGTCCTTGACGTTTCAAACCGAACAAAAAAATCGGGATATTCAAAACAAGAAGGAAAATTGAAAGAGTCAAGTATTCAGGAGTGACCTGATCCAGAAGCATTGACAGGCCGGAAATTCCGCTGTCATATAACTTGACGGGGAACAAAAAAACAGTCACTCCAAAAGCATTGATAATTCCCGCTAATGTAAGAATAAGAAAAGTTCGTATTTTCAGATTTAAAAACTCTTTTTTACGCATTTTATGACATCCTTCATGAATTTGTTTGCTCCTAAAAGCCTTCCCGGTTATTGGCGATGGTAAACACATCGGCTAAAACCTCTCCCTCCGAGCTGAGAATAAAGCAGTCGTGCTTGTCCTTTGCCACATCGATTCCAACGCAAACCATGATGGTACCTCCAAAAGATGATTTGTG
>JAZLHH010000090.1:0-12516 GCA_045616745.1 Candidatus Limivicinus sp.
TTCCGACGTAAACTGTGCTATAATTCATTTCGTGACCTCCATTTGTATGCGGTAATCCCTGTTTTGTAGTTGTGTTGCTACCTACATTATACAGGTAAATCCACGTTCCTACAAATTGGAGGTCATTTCATATTGTCTAAACAAAATTCCTCAGGTTTGCAAAAAATATGGCATAAAAGCAATTGACATTACACAACTATGCGAACTCGAAGGATGGTCATTTTGATGTCACTACAGATTTTGCGCTAAAAAAGCGGAGAGAACTATGAACGAAAAATCATTGTGGGATATATACGATGAAATAATGCAAGACACAAGCAAATGGAATTATTTTTCCAATTTGCATCCAACACAATCATCTCAAGATCTTTTTTCTGGCACAAACGCTTTGGAATACATAAAGTCAACTTTCACCATTGGAGGAAAGGCAAGCGTATTAGACATTGCAAATGATAATCGGTTTGAAATGAATCAATACCGATCCAATCACACGCTATCGGCGTATCTTCTCGGAATAGCATTACAGGATAAAATGCATATTGATATGAGAGAACTACCAAGAATATCTAATGAGCCTCGTAAGAATTTTTTGTATTTTTGGTCGTTAACCTGTTTGTATCATGATTTTGCTTTTTCGCTTGAGGAAGCGACAAGCAAATATGGAAACGAATACATTACAAATATGAAATCCCTTTCGCAATTTGAGAAATATTTTAATATCAAGTATTCCTTATCACAATATACGCCCGATGCAGAATTGATTAATAACTACTATAGCTATATTGTGGAACGACATGGACATGTTGATCACGGTATTGCTGGGGCCATTCTGTTTTGCAATGCAATGTTATCAGAGTATTACCGGGTAAAAGAATTGTGTGGAATTAGTGGGAAAGAAACATTCGAATACAAAGGGAAAAAATATAGTAAAGATTTTGAAAAGCATGTGGTGCTGATTGCAAATACAATAGCGAAACATAACATGTGGAAATCCTCAGAAAATACCGAAGAAGATTACAGGCTTTATAAACTCAATGAGCTAATACCGACTGATAGTAACTATACCGTGTTATCATTAGATAATTCTTCCGAATACGACAAAGAAAAGCTTTTATTTTTATTGGGATTAGTTGACACATTAGAGCCAATAAAAAACTTGGGTAGAGACCGTAATAAACGTCCCTTGCATAATCCGTATATTGTCTTGGAAAAAATAAAAGTGACATTTGACTATAAAAAGGGCGTAATCACACTTAAGTGCCCAGCGCAATATATTGGAGATTATTATTCAAGCATTAAAGAGATTGACAAATGGATGTCTGTTACATTGGAGTGCAACGAAGAACAGATTGAAATAAAAATAATAAGAAATAGCAAATTTAATCGTGTTGCAGCGTAATCGCGCTTTAGAAACAATTAAGCTAAATAGGGTCTCAGGGGATTCCCTGACAAGTGAACTTTGGGCACAAAGTTCAGTGCTTGATAAGACAATGCCACATCATAGGCGACAGCCCTTTCCGATCAATTTCGAAGAGGGCTTTTTCTTTTTCTCAAAAATATTTTTCCGAAATGGGTGTACGATTCGGGCTTCCCAGTGGGAACAAGTGAAGGGCTAAAACTTCGCTGTTCCTTGAAAACTGAATACACTCACAAGATACCATCCCCGTCAAATCTGTAAATCCGATTTTTGCACATTGGTGTTTTCTTTTGCTTTTCGATACCATATACGCGAAGGGAGGCGAAAGCCATGAAGAAAATCATCATCCTGCTGCTGGCGCTTCTAATGAGCGCATGTTCGGCGGTAAAGCCTGCGGAAACGATGTCAAGTATGCAAACCGAGCCGGTGGAAACGACGGAGATCATCCCGAAGGAAGTTGAACCGGTCATCAAGACTCCGAAAGAGGAAACGCCCGCACCGTCTGTCAGTGAGTACCCGGAGCAGAAACCGGTATCGGAAACTACTGCTGTAACAATAGTGGAAGCGCCTATTGAGCTGAGCAACACGGAAACAACAGCGGAGCCGCCGACAATGCAGGAAACGCCCATAGAAACGGTCAAAGTGGATAAGCCGACAGAGATTGCCGGAACCGTTGAAACGCCGCCTGAGAGCGTCACAGAACCGCCGAAAGCGGAGTTTGATGTCAACTACTGGATCAGCTTTGCAAGGTCCTACGCGCTCCAAATCGGACTTGAAATCGACGAAACGGCGGTGGACTGCTGGGACAACCCGACAACCGCGGGATGAGGCACATCCGCTTTCACGACCTGCGGCACTCCTGCGCTTCACTGCTTTTGGCAAACGGCGTAGGGCTGAAAGAAATACAGGAATGGCTCGGTCACAGCGACATTTCCACCACGGCGAATATTTACAACCATCTGGATTTTACGAGCAAAATCGCCTCTGCGGGCATGATGGACAAGGTTTTGAGCGTTCCGCAGACGGAAACACAGGCATGGAAAACACTCTGAGTTCTTTCATTTTTCCGAGGTATAGCCCGAAAACCCTTGCGGCACAAGGCTTTTCAGAGCATTTAGTTCTCTTATACAGTTCTCTTATGAAGGGCAAAATCGGGCAAAAAACGCGCAATTTCACGTAAAATCAGAGCAATTTTTCATGAGGTGGGTTCAAATTGAAGCATAGAAAAAGTGCTGAAAACCATTGAAAATAAAGGGTTTTCAGCACTTCGTTGGCGGAAGCGGTGGGATTCGAACCCACGGTACCATTGCTGGTACACCTGATTTCGAGTCAGGGCCGTTATGACCACTTCGATACACTTCCGTGTGCCCGGTTATTATATACAAACCGCCGGGAAAAATCAAGGGAACATTGGACGTGCATAATCCTCATTCATTGATTTTCAAAAATAGTCTGTTATAATAATTATCGGTAGAATAATTGTGGTTACAGGTGGAACAGGTTATGGTAAAAACCATAGAAATCAGAACTTTGGATGAAGCTTTGCATCTGCTGAAAGAGCAGGAGCCCGTTGAGGAAATTGACAGATACCGGAGCCCTTTCTATTACCGCGGTATGCCGGATTCCCGGTTTCGTCTTGAAACAACGCTGGAGCGGAACTGTAAAACATTGAAGAAAGAACTGGAGCCGGCACTGCTCCGTTCGTTTACCAAATTCGCGGTGAACGACGATCCGAGAATTGCAGAATCTGTATGGCGCCAGCTGATTATCGGACGCCACCACGGGCTGCCTACCCGGCTGCTTGACTGGTCCCATTCTCCCTTGATTGCCCTTCATTTTGCAACCAGCGGAGAAGGCTTTGAGACGCTGGACCAGCATGACGGTGTCATCTGGAGAATTGACAGACGGGAGCTGTATTCACTTTTGCCCGATAAATATCGGGCGGTTCTGGACAGAGAGCAGGCATTTGTATATACCGTGGATATGCTGAATGAAGTTGTTGCCGATCTGAGCCAGTATGACGAAGACATGCAAAGCACCGCCATGGTGCTGGTGGAACCGCCGAGTATGGATACACGCATTATCAATCAGTACGGCAATTTCACGGTCATTCCCTCCTGCATGAATGATGTGGAAGACTTTTTTGAAAACCATACGGTGAATACCGTACGTTATATTATCAAGGCAGAAATCCGCTGGAGAATACGGGATATGCTGGATCAGCTCAATATCAATGAACGGCTGGTTTACCCCGGGCTGGACGGCCTCTCCGAGTCTTTGGCAAGACACTATTTTGTAAGGTAAGGTTTACTATGAAAGTTACACTGGAGCATTTGGTGAAGAGATTCCCCAATCGCAACAAAAAAGGGGAAGACGTCATAGCCGTCAATGACTTTAATTTTGAAATTCCTGACGGAAAGCTGATTGGTCTGCTGGGGCCTTCCGGATGCGGAAAGTCAACTACCCTGAACCTGATCTGCGGCCTGGAGTCGCCCACTTCCGGGAAAATATATTTCGGGGAAGACGATGTTACGAATCTTCCTCCGGAGAACCGGGGTGTCGGCCTTGTTTTCCAAAACTATGCGCTGTATCCACACCTGACGGTGAGACAGAATATCATTTTCCCGCTGCAGAATTTGAAGGGCGATGCAAAGCTGAGCAAAGAGGAAATGAATGCAAAGGCTCTGGAAGCAGCCAGGCTGGTGCAGATTGATCAGCTGATGGACAGGAAGCCTTCGGAGCTGTCCGGCGGACAGCAGCAGAGAGTCGCCATTGCCAGAGCCCTGGTGAAGATGCCGAAAGTCCTTTTGCTGGACGAACCGCTGTCCAACCTGGATGCAAGACTTCGTCTGCAGACACGGGAAGAACTCCGGCGCATTCAGAGGGAAACGGGAATCACCACAATTTTCGTTACTCACGATCAGGAAGAAGCCATGAGCATATCGGATCTGATTATTGTGATGAAGGACGGAGCGGTTCATCAGATCGGGCAGCCGCAGGATGTGTATGATCACCCCGTCAATCTGTTCGTAGCAAAATTCCTGGGAACGCCGCCAATCAACGTTTTTCAGGGAAGAGTGGAAAAGGGAAAGCTGTATATCGGAGAGGACTGCATCCGGGATGTCCCGGATCTGGAAGATAATCCGGTGTGGATTGGCATTCGTCCGGAAGGTTTTCTTTTGGAGGACAAAGGAGCCTTCATCTGCGAAATGCAGAGAGGCGAGGTCATGGGCAGAGATATCAGTATTGTGTCCCGCCATGCCGGCAGTGAAGGTGATACGATTCGTTCCATCATTTCTTCGGAGACAGAAATCAACCGGGAAAGCGATACCGTAAGGTTTTCCATTAAACCCGGAAAGGCCTTTGTTTTTGACAGGGAGACAGAAAAATGCATAAAAGCAATCTGAAAGGCTGGATTTATCTTCTGCCGGCAATTGCATTTCTGGGCCTCTTCATGGTGTATCCTCTGGTAGATGTTTTTATCTATTCTTTTGAAGAGGGATATAACTCAGCATCCCAGAGCTTTTTCGCAACGGGACTCTACAACTATTCCTATGTTCTGCACGATCCCTTCTTTTTGCAGGCAGTCAAGAACACGCTCATTCTGGTGGTGATTACTGTCCCGATTTCCACGGGCTTTGCACTGCTGATTTCAGTGGCACTGAATTCCATAAAAAAACTGCGGGAATTCTTTCAGACGGTGTTTTTCCTACCGTATGTTACCAACACGCTGGCAGTCGGTCTGGTATTCATGATCCTGTTCAAGAAGACGCCTTACAGCGACGGACTGGTCAATCTGATGATCAGCTGGTTCGGCGGCAGCAGCGTTGATTTTATTGAAGGCCCCTATTGGGCAAAGATGTTTGTCCTCTGCTTTTATACCGTCTGGATTGTCATGCCGTTCAAGATTCTGATTCTTACCAGCGCCCTGGCTTCTGTAGATCAGAACCTCTATAATGCGGCAAAAATTGACGGTACTTCACCGGGCAGAATCTTTTTCCGAATTACGCTCCCTATGATTTCCCCGATGATTTTTTATCTGGTGATTACGGGATTTATCGGTGCATTCAAAGCATACAGCGATGCGGTCGCTTTGTTCGGCACAAATCTGAACGCGTCGGAAATGAATACCATTGTAGGCTACGTGTACGACATGCTGTACGGTGACAGCGGCGGATTCCCGTCTTATGCATCTGCAGCGGCAATCATCCTTTTCGCCATTGTATTGACGATTACGGTAATCAATCTGATGATAAGTAAAGACAATGCAGAAATCTGATTATATTACAATTGAAAAAAAGACAGATGCGAGGAAAAAGGCAATCCGGACTCTGACCTATTTTCTGCTGGGAATCTGGGCAGTTATCGTCCTCTTCCCGTTCTATTGGATGCTGCTTTCTTCCTTCAAGAGCTACGGCTCTTACAACGCGGAGTATATTCCCAAATTTTTTGTGAGCAATCCTACGATAGAGAACTATGTGGAGGCCTTTACTGCCGTTCCGCTGGGACGCTATCTGGGGAATACGCTGATTTTCACGGTAATTACGACGGCCGTGATGGTTGCCGTTATCGTATTTGCCGCATTTGCTTTTGCCAGACTGGAGTTTAAGGGTAAGGATCTCGCCTTCCTGCTGTTCCTTTCACTGATGATGATTCCCAACGAGCTGGTAATTATCACGAATTTCGTTACGATTACCAATCTGAATCTGAGGAACACCTTTACGGGGCTGATTCTCCCGTCGGTTACTTCTGTGTTCTATATTTACCTTTTGAAAGAGAATTTTGAACAGGTTCCGGATGAAATCTATTATGCGGCAAAGGTTGACGGGACTTCCGACTTCAAATATCTCTTCAAGGTACTCGTTCCCGTCTGTCGTCCTACGATGATTACTGTGATTATTCTGAAGGTAATTGAATGCTGGAATTCCTATGTCTGGCCGCGCCTCATTACGGATGATTCGGCATACTTCCTGGTTTCCAACGGAATTCAGGAAATACGGGAAAACGGATTCGGAAGAGAAAATATCCCGGCGATGATGGCTGCAGTTGTGGTTATTTCCGTCCCGTTGATAGTCCTGTTCCTTTGCTTCCGGAAGAAAGTAATGGCAGGTGTTGCAAGCGGAGGAACGAAGGGATGAAGAAATATACAAAGCTTGGTTTGCTGTGCATTTGCCTCTGCTTCTGCTTCCTTATGACAGGATGCCACGGGGCAAAAAGTCAGAATGCATTCGAAATTCCGGACTCGTTTGACTCCTCCCGGCAATATGATGTGACGTTTTGGGCAAAAAACGATACCAATATCACCCAGGTAAAGATTTATGAGAAGGCAATCGCCGATTTCGAACAATTGTACCCGAACATTCACGTCAACCTTCGTCTGTATACAGATTATAAAAAGATTTACAACGACGTCATCACCAATATTCAGACGGGGACAACACCGAATGTCTGTATTACTTATCCGGACCATATAGCAACCTATCTTACAGGAAACAATGTTGTTGTTCCTCTGGATGGCCTGTTTGAAGATGCACAGTACGGATTCGGCGGGAGTTTGCTGAACTATGACTCTCCGGAGCAGTCGGAACTGGTTCCGCAGTTTCTGGAAGAGTGCTCCCTGGGAGAGCATTACTACGCGATTCCGTTTATGCGTTCCACGGAAGCCCTGTATGTCAACATGGACTACGTGGAAAAGCTGGGCTTTGATCTGCCGGAAACGGTAACCTGGGATTTCATCTGGGAAGTTTCCGAGGCCGCAATGGAGAAGAATCCGGACGGAACTTATAAAATAAACGGACAGAATACGATGATACCGTTTATTTACAAGTCTACGGACAATATGATGATTTCCATGCTCAGGCAGCTGAATGCAGGATATTCAGACGATGCCGGGAACATCCTGCTGTTTAACGACACGACAAAAAAGCTGCTGACCGACCTGGCGGATGAAGTGAAGAAGAGCACTTTTTCCACCTTCAAGATTTCGGGATATCCTTCCAATTTCCTGAATGCAGGGCAAAATATCTTCACTATTGATTCCACGGCAGGAGCAACCTGGGTCGGGACGGACGCTCCCTTGCTGGATATCAGCGAGGACCGCCTCGTCAGATTCCGGACGGAAGTACGCCCGATTCCCCAGTTTGACCCCGAGCATCCGAAAATGATTTCACAGGGTCCGTCTCTCTGCGTGTTCAACAAGGAAGATCCGCAGGAGGTTCTGGCGTCCTGGATTTTTGCCCAGTATCTTTTGACAAATGAAGTTCAGATATCCTATTCCAAGACGGAGGGATATGTTCCCGTGACGCTCAAGGCACAGCAGTCGAAAGAATATCGGGATTACATGAGCCGCTGCGGAGAGGATAACGAGGAACACTACGATGTAAAAATCAAAGCGGCAAACCTTCTGATTGATAATACGGAAAATACCTTCGTGACGCCGGTATTCAATGGCTCCGCATCATTGAGAGATGCAGCGGGACAGCTGATTGAGAATGTTACGAAATCGGTCAGAAGAGGGGAAACGATTGACAATCTGTATATGGAAGAATTGTTCGGAGACATAACCTCTCTGTTCCGTCTGGACAGAATCGGAAACAGAAACGGAGCCAGCACCGAAAAAAACGAAGAGCTTGGTCCTCTGCCCGACCTGGCAATCTCACTTCTTGTCGGACTTGTCATAGCCTGGGTCTTGATTTGTGCCGTATTTTTGAGTAGAATAATCAGGAAAAAACGTACCGTGCAAGGTACGGATAAATAAAGGAGAAGAAAATGAAAAAGTATTTAGCATTGGCATTGGCAGTTGTCATGATTTTCGCTCTCTGCGCATGCGGGAAGACAAAAGGAATGACCCATGACGAATATGTTGCAGCAGCTCTGGACACGGAAGTCACGATTGACACCTTTGTTCAGGATCATCAGTCCTGGTGGGAGGATCAGGTAACTGTTTATGCTCAGAGCAAGGACGGCGGTTACTTCATTTACAATATGGCCTGCAGTGAAGCAGACGCAGCGAAGCTGGTTCCCGGTCAGGAAATCATTGTAAAGGGTTATAAATCCGAGTGGTCCGGAGAAGTGGAAATTACGGATGCTACCTTCGAGTTCGGCAAGGGCAATTATGTCGCAACAGCAGCAGATCTGAGCGCATCTTTTGCAGACGCAGATGCTCTGCTTCAGCATCAGAATGAGTTCGTTTCCTTCAAGGGTCTTACTGTGGATTCCGATCCTCTGTACAGCTGGGACGGCTCCGGAAACCCGGGTGATGACCTGTACGTCTCTGTTTCCAAGGACGGCGTTTCCTACAGCTTCACGGTTGAGAGCTATCTCCGCGGTGCAGATACGGAGTGCTACAAGACGGTAGAAGCTCTGAAGGCCGGTGATACGATTGATCTGGAGGGATTCATGTACTGGTACGAAGGCCCCCAGATGCACATCACATCCGCAGCAGTTGCTTAATATCTGAAAATCCGAATAGTCAAGACGGTCGGCTGGGGTATTCCAGCCGACCGTCTTTTGTCTGATCAATTTATGTATGAATATATTACATGTTATTGACCTCTCCGATTCCGAATCACAAAAAATACAGATTCGGAAATAGACAGAGCACAGAAAATCCAGAGCAGCGTGCTGCTGTAATGATTGGAGAGAAAAGCCATGGTAGGATTGAAACTGTTTAAGACAAGAAAAACCATAAACACAACAGAGAGAACAATCACAAAATGAGGCAAAAGCCGTTTTGCAAGTTCGATGACAGTCTTTTTCATTTTATTTTCTCCTGTTCAAAAATATCCTTTACAATGACAATGTCGCCGACATACCGGCCGTCATTGTACGGGTGATTTGCAAATTCCGATCCGAACGTCATCTGCGAGGAACGGCCGCCGTCCAGATTGAAAGCGACTTTGCACCCAAGCTCTTCCATCAGCTTTGCGGTTTTTGCCATGTCGGTTCCGGTTGCATAACCGGGTTGACGTCCGTCAATGACGACAAAGCAGTAATGACCGGGTTCATAATAGCCGAGGACAGTACGGGGATTGTTTTCCAGAACATTTCCATAGTACGCGGGGAATGATGAAAGAGCTTTTCCCTTTTCATCCAGCAGAGAAGGGCCAAAGGTCCAGGCCTGCCAGACACCTTTTTTCATGACAGACTCGGAATCATACTCATCCGGAGCATAGCATTTGATGGAGCCGTCACGGAACATGACGCAGATCTGCGCAGTACCGGGAACATCCCGCAACACTTCGCCGTTTCGGACAATGACGCCGGAGTCGGTGGTAACGGCATAGTCTCCGTTGATTGCTGCAACAGAGCGGGAAAGGTCTGCCATCAGCAGCATACTGTTGCCGGCCTGGCCGTCGGAGTCATCGTGGACATAAGTCTGGAGGCAGAAAACATCGCTGGTATAGATATCTGCCTCATACCAATGCTGAAGATGGTTGTTCTCCTCATACATGTGTTCGATGATTTCAACAGAGACATCCGGGCTTCGATAAGAATGCTCAGTAATTTCAACGGTATCGGAGAATTTATCCGCAAATTTCTCGGCAAGAGTCAGTTCTCCTGCGGGTTTTGGCGTAGACGTGGGCACCGGAGTAGAGACGCTGACGGGAATCGGTGCTGCAGAGGATTCTACCGTGAGCGGATGCCGGCTGCGATAGGCGGAAAGCCGGCTGCTGATGAAATGAGCAGGAATTACATGCTGCGCCATAGCATAGAACAGCAGAATGACAACCACAAGAAAGGCATCCGCCATTGCAACCGCTGAAGGCTTTGGAGGATGCTCAAAATCTAAAAATTTTGCTTTGAATCTGCGCCAAAATCTCATAACGAAATCATTATAATTTGATTACAATTCAGTGTCAATAACTATTTTCTTGCTATGTGGCTTTTTTTGGGATATAGTAAAATCTGTCGAAATTTCAGCATTTGATTCCTGGAGGGATTCCCTGATGATTACTGTTTTTGCACCCGGAAGGACGGAACTGGCAGGCAACCATACAGACCACCAAAACGGCAGAATCCTGGCGTCCGCCGTAAGCCTCGGCCTTATAGCAACATGTGACAAAACAAGAGATAATACGGTTTCCGTACAGTCGGAAGGTTTTGCACCGATTCAGTTTAAAATTGCAAATCTTTCACCGAGACCTACGGAATACGGGAAGAGCATCAGTCTTGTCAGAGGTGTGATTGCCGCATTTCGCGATTTGGGCCTGAAAACAGGCGGCTTCTCTGCAGCGATAACCAGCACCTTGCCCACAGGCACGGGCTTGAGTTCCTCTGCAGCATTTTCCGTTCTGATCGGCAAAATACTGAGTGAGCTCTACAATAGCGGAGAAGTGGATCCGGTAGTGATTGCCAGATGTGCCCAGAGCGCGGAAAATACTTTCTTCGGGAAACCTTGCGGATTGATGGACCAGCTTGCGAGTGCCATCGGTCACGGTGTGTACGTCGATTTCAAAACGATGGAAATTGTTCCTGTTGTTGCAGATTTCGATAAAATGGGATTGACGCTGTGCCTGACGAATACCGGAGGAAGCCATGCCGGTCTGGACGCGTCTTATGCGCAGATGCCGAAGGATATGATCAGAATAGCCAATCTGTTTGACAAAGGTGTTCTCGGGGATGTTGACCCGAAGGATTTCTGGGCCAAAGGCTGGTCCAAGGAAGACAGACCGGTACGGAGAGCCATGCATTTCTTCGGCGAGAATGAACGCGTTCCGCAAATGAAGGACGCACTCATAAACAATGACGGAAACCGCTATCTTCAGCTCATGAATGAATCCGGCAGATCCTCGGAAGAGCTTTTGAATAACATTGTTACCAGTGCAACAGGAGATACAAAGCTGTCCGAAGGGCTGAAGCTGAGTAAAAAACTTCTGGACGGAAAGGGAGCATGGCGTGTACATGGCGGCGGATTTGCAGGCTGTGTGCAGGCGCTGATGCCGAAGGAATTCTTCCCGGAGTATAAAGCGGAGATGGAAGCCGTATTCGGCACAGACAGCTGCTTTGAACTTAACTTGATCTGATGAAGATGAAGCGGATGCTGTGTGCTGTTCTGGCCGCTTTGTCAGTTCTCCTCAGCGTGATTATGATATTGCGTGGGAAAGCAGAGCAGGTACAGCCGGAAGAAACACCGCTGCAGGAAGCAGAGGAGGTTTTGAATCCTGTACCGGAGCCTACGCCGGAGGCCACACCGGAACCGGCGCCGGAACCGGCTTTTCCGGCAGGAGTCTGCTTCGGAAAACATGAACAGGTCGATGAAGTATACGGGAATCAGTATCTGGAATATTGCGTAAAGATTCCGCAGAATTCGCAGGAAGGCATGCCCCTGATTGTCTATCTGCACGGAGACAATCTGATTACACGGCTGGAGGAACTGCCGAAAAGCGATATCGCTTACCAGGCAGAACAGGTCTATGGCGATGAATTCCCGTTTATTCTCCTCATGCCCAACACCCGGGAACCGGAGTGGTTCGGAGGATGGATCGGCCCGAATCTGAAAGGCCTGATAGATGAAGTATCCGCGGAATACCGGACTTCCGATGTGGTGATTACCGGATACAGCCGGGGTGCCATTGCCGTCTGGCAATTGGTGGAAAACTATGGAACATACTTCAGCAAAGCGGTGCCGGTCAGCTGCTGGGCAGGAATCCACGGGGAAAACTTTGCGGGTGTCCCGGTCTGGGCACTTTACGGCGATGCGGTTTACGACAGTCAGACCTACGGTTCTTCCATGAGATACAATGTAGAGCTGATAAATGCAGCCGGCGGAGATGCCAGATACTCTGTTCTGGAAAACTCAGATCATCCGGATACCTGTTATTCTGCGTATTCCCGAGAGGTGTTTGAGTGGATGATACAAAAAAACTAAAATTTATTTATTATTTTGTAACAATTTCCGCGAAGAAACGTATTATAGTATGAAAGGGTTAAGAAAGAACTCTTCGGAATACAATAACTTATTATGGAGGATAAAAAAATGTTAGAAAACATCCAGGCTCTCAATGAGAACGACGTCAAGAGTGTAAACGGCGGAGCTTACAACGGACCTTGCTTCATTTACGTAATCAAGCCGGGCGATTGCCTTTCAGTACTCGCAC
>JAZLHH010000091.1:0-4205 GCA_045616745.1 Candidatus Limivicinus sp.
TAACGAAAAACTCAGCGAGATCCGCAGCCTGGAGAAGTTCGCGGAGCGCTCCCTCAAACATGCTCCGGAAGGAAAGCTCCGCTGTGCCTGTTATTCAGCACATTGTATGGCTCCAAAGGACCATGTTTTCAGCCAAATTAAAACAAGGTACAGCTAAAATTATTCTGACAGAAAATACATCAGATTGATTTAAGCTGTACCTTTTGTGTTATCATTTGTTCTGTAACAAAAAAAACAGCGGACCTGCACCCTCGAAAAGTCTGGTCCGCCATTCACCCACAGACATGGATAATACCACGTCTATCTACAATGCCATGATAACCATTCTTGTCCGGGATTGCAACCATATTTCTCAATCTTTTTATGATTCTGTCATTAACCGTATTCAGTTTCATCAGATCACGTGTACCTGTGGTCATTCTGCCTGCATGAGCATTCATGGTTACTATCAAAGAAGCATAAAACTTCCACGCGGAACCATCCGTCTGCGCATCTGTCGTGTCAAATGCTCCATGTGCGGTGCAACCCATGCACTTCTTCTGTCCTCTATTGTTCCATATTCCCAGATTCGTCTCTGTGATCAGCACAGGATATGTCTTGATTTTGAAGAGCATCTTCGAACATCTGAAATCTGTGAATCCAACCCGGAAATTGATGAGAACAATGTAAAGGCCGTCCTCCGGAAATATAAACATCGCTGGCGTGAAATGCTTCGTTCTCTCAAAATACCGCTTTCTCCAATTCCGGATTTGGTGAAGAACTGCTTCTCGTTTTATTCTGCGCAGTTCATGCAGATTCACAGAGGCAGAAACCGGATTTTTTCGTATACCACATAACCTTACCCGACATGACCCTCCTTGTTCACTAAAATGAAGAAAAAAACAAAGGAGGCCTGCACATGGATCAGGAAAGGAAACAGCAGATCGCTCTGATGCGCTATTCCGCAATCGCACCCGTCATTACAGGCACAGGAGATGAATTTCCATCTCTGAGTGCTTTCTTTCGCGATGCTTCCTCCAGGGGAATCCGGATGCCTGACGGCTCTGTACACTACTATTCCGCAGGAACTTACGAAAAATGGTACTGGTCCTACAAAAAGAAAGGATTCGATGCCCTTGTCCCTTCCGGCCGCGCTGACTGCGGTGTCAGCAGAAAGATTGACGATGACCTGAAGGAGAGAATCATCTATCTGAAACATTCCTATCCACGGATACCAGCCACAGCCATTTACCGTCAGCTTGTGGATGACGGAAGTATCCGACCGGACCAGATCTCAGAATCGACGATCCGCCGCTTTATAAAACAGCTGGAACTTCAGGAAAAACTGACTTCCAATCAGGACATGCGCCGATATGAACGTCCTCATATCAACGAGGTATGGTATGGAGATTCTACATCCGGTCCATGGCTTTCCATGCCGGACGGGCGGAAGCACCGTGTCTTTATCATCGCCCTGATTGATGACGCCAGCCGGTTTATTCTGGCGGCGGACGTCTTTTTCAATGATGATTTCGTGAGCCTGATGTCCGTAATCAAATCGGCAGTTTCAAAATACGGCAGACCAAAGGTTTTCGGATTCGATAACGGAGCTGCCTATAAAAACCGCCAGATGGAGCTCCTTGCCGCGCGTATCGGATCCGTGATCAATTACTGCAGACCCTATACTCCAACACAGAAAGCGAAAATTGAACGCTGGTTCGGCACCCTGAAGAATCAATGGATGTCTCAGCTGGACATGCGGGATTTTCGTTCTCTGGATGAACTCCGTGGAAGCCTGCATGACTATGTCCGTCTGTATAACCAGCGTCAGCATTCTTCTCTTGGAGGCATTTCTCCGCAGGAACGTTTCTTTCAGGAACCGGAACTGATCTGCCGCCTTCCTGACAGGCAGATCGAGAACTCCTTCCTGCTTGAAATCGAACGGAGAGTTTCTGCTGACTGCGTCATTGTAATCGGTCAGGTGGAGTACGAAGTGGACTGCCGTTTTGCGAAGCAGCGTGTGACCCTTCGTTATACGCCCGACATGAAGGACATTTTCGTTGTCGAGGCCGATGGCTCCCTCTCTCCGATCCGTCTGCTCAATAAACATGAAAATGCAGTAATTAAACGTGACAAGGTGCGTCTGACAGGGGGTGACGGTTCATGGAACTGACTGCACGTTACGGTATGGAATTCAATCCTTTCCTGAAAAACTCCAGAGAAGTACTTTTTGAAGGAGAGGAATTTAAAGAAGCAAAGTTCCGTCTTGACTATCTGGCAAAAACAAAGGGCTTCGGTGTTCTTACCGGTGCCCCCGGACGAGGTAAAACAACCCTTGTCCGTTCCTGGTCTTCCGGACTGAATCCTTCCTTGTATAAAGTGGTCTATACGAGTCTTTCCACGGTCACGGTAAATGATTTCTACAGAAACCTGGCATTCTCTCTGGGAACACAGTCTTCCTACAGAAAGACGGAAAACTTTCACATGATCCAGAATGAAATCAACCGCCTTGCGCTGGATAAGAAAAAAACACCGGTCATCATCATAGATGAGGCCAACTATGTCAAAAATGCCGTGCTGAATGATCTGAAAATCCTGTTCAATTTCGAAATGGATTCAAAAGATCGTGCGATCATCCTGCTCGTCGGGCTTCCGCAGCTGATCAATACCCTCCAGCTTTCCATCCATGAACCACTTTTGCAGCGCATTATTATGAATTACAACATCGATGGCTACTCCAAAGAAGAAAGCAGGGCCTACATTGATAGGAAACTTAAGGGTGCCGGCTGCACTGATGACATCTTCGACAGTTCCGCGATTGAGGCTATCGTGAATGCTTCTGACGGCACAGCACGTATGATCAGCAAGCTGTGCAACGCCTCCCTTGTTATCGGGCACAGCCTTTCAGTTCCCATCATTACCTCAGATATCGTGATGCAGGCGATCAATGACAATACGCTTGGATAACCTGGCACAGGAGCGTGTTTGTATGTCCGTATCCAATGAATCCATAATCACAAGAATTTATTCGGAGGAAACTATAATGTTTGACGCAGATCTTCCCTTCCCGGAGGTTGACAAGGAGTTTTCACACAGCAAAAAACCGGAACCACAGGTATCTGATACCGACGAGGTAAGGAGATTAAAATCTCATGTTCAGCGATTAGAACACAGCCTGTTTTTCTTATGGGCATTTCTCTTCAGAGAAGATGTTTATGAAGAAGCATCCGATTTCCTGGATGAACATTTATGCGATGAGGTTCCTTTTTCAACATACGGCAATTACTGATTACGGCTTTTTCCCATATGCAGGATAGGGCAATGCTGGGGAGCAACCTGAGCGGCATATGGGGTTTGGCAAAGGATGCAGCGGTATCTTCGGATGCCGCTGTTTTTCATTAAACATCCTTTGGAAAACCAAAGCGTTAAACCCCGGGGTCCGGGGCTGGCCCCGGAAGTAAAGCAGGAAAATAAAATGCCGTTTCCTCTTATGTGTCTAAAATAACGTGCTGATTCTGCATAAAATAATTCTGCTGAATTACAATTCTACCCTCGATTCGGCGTAAATTTACCTGACTGATTCGGCTCCATGTAATTTGCCGAATAACAGCATCCATTCCAATCGACAACGGGTTTTGCGAACGTAGTATCCGACCCATGGCTTGCGGACGCCGGAGCTGGCTGTTCTGCTATTCGGTAGAAGGTGCCGAGGCAATGGCAATCCTATATACCCTGTCGGAAACGGCAAAAGCGTGCGGGGCTCATCCCTACTATTATTATAAGTACCTTCTGAATGTCCTGCCTCACAGAAAGGTCGGATCAGACCGGAAAAGTATGGAAGAGTTCATGCCCTGGTCGAATGCCTATAAAGCATATGAGCAGCGACAGAAAGACGAGGCTGTACGATTCCTTACCGATCAGAACCCGATCCTGCCGCCAAAAGCCCCGAAGCAGAACCGAAGGCCGCTTCCTGTTCCTGTCTCATAAAGAAGACTTCTATCCGACACCCATTCCGGGCGCCGGATAATTGCAGTGGTTCCAGCAGCTACAAAAAGTGATAACATTTTTTGCAGTCGATGCACCACCTTTGCTGAGATCATAGCACTGACAATTGACAGTGCAAAGACACACACTATTTAACGCTTACTTTTGTTCATGACAAATCCACATTTCTACTGTATAATAAGTTGTACGATTTGTGAAACACAATTGTTCGGAGAAAGAGT
>JAZLHH010000092.1:0-2623 GCA_045616745.1 Candidatus Limivicinus sp.
TGTTCTGGCCCTTAACCAGGAATGGAAAGGTTTTACCACATGGAACACTATGGACTTCATTCAGAATGAGATTGATGCTGTCAAGTCATATAATCCATCTGTTCCAGTCACTACCAACTTTATGATGATGGAGCTGTTTGACGATCTTGATTATCATAAAATAGCCCAACAGTTGGACGTCATCAGCTGGGACAGCTATCCTCGCTTTCACAACAACTTTCAGACTTTAAGCGATACCTTTCTGGATAATGCTTTTGATCATGCCCTGTTCCGTTCAATGAAGCACGGACAACCATTTATGCTCATGGAAAGTGCTCCTGGGCTTGTCAATTGGGCTCCTGTAAATAAATACAAACGCGCCGGTATTCATAAACTTGCCTGCCTGCAGGCAATAGCCTGCGGTTCCGATACTGTCCAGTACTTTCAGATCCGAAAAAGCCGCGGTTCTTATGAACAGCATCATGGAGCGGTCATTGATCACCTTGGAACTGATGAGACCAGAATTTTCAAAGAAGTTGCTGAAACAGGTAAAACGCTGGAGTTATTGAAAGAAGCAGCAGGGTCTGTCTCCGATAATAGAGTTGCAGTTGTATTTGACTGGAACTGCAGATGGGCTGTCAAGAATGCAAAAGCGCTTTCCGATAACACAAAGAATTATGAAGATACCTGCAGAAATATATGGAAAGAACTAGTCATAATCATTTAGGCTTTTACCGATATGTCCCGCCAGTCAGCTGCTGACAGCGACTGAGAACTGCGGCTCAAAGCCCAGTTTCTTAAAAAGCTCAAGGTCTTTCTTCTTTGTGTTTTTTAAGCTCCACACGTTTCCGCGTCTCTCCATTTTCATACATCTTGCTGCAAGAAGGACATCGTGAGTAGAAATTGTGCTGTCATTCAGGGTCCTCACAGCCGCAATCATCTTCTGATGGATCTGACCGGCGACCAGCATGATGAAGGAAAAGCCTTGCTCTTTATAGTAATCCTGAAGCATAAGGTCGTTATAATTGCCTCTGTTCTTCAGATACTGATAAAAGGTCTCGATGCCCCAGCGCTTTTTATAAGCGGCAAAGATTTCCTCCGGCACAAGACCGCTGTTACTTTGGAAGACATAAACGCCAAACAGTTCTTTGCTTTTGTCAAAGCCTTCCTGCGTATAACCGGACTTCCCCAGTTCCATGGAATGGAGATAGTTGAACCGGCACTTTTCGTTCTCGTCAATGTCACGGAACACATAGACGCTTTCGGTATCGGATACCGGCCGTTCTCTGTATTCGATCCTTGCATGCTTTTTCCCGGCTCTGTAGTAAAAGCTGTCTGTATATACCGGGTTCTCCATGGCAATCCGGAAGGCATCAGTGTTAGCCGGTACCGGAATGATGAAGGTGTTCTCATTTTCAGAGAACAGATCCAGGTTTTTACGGCTGTAAAATCCGCGGTCCACGATAAATAGCACACCGGAGAAGGAAATCAGCGACGTAAGGTCCTCAATTGTTGACTTATCGTTGCAGGAACCGCGGTACATTCTTGCAAAAAGCGGCATTTTCGAAACAGTATCATACCCCATGAGCAGGTTGACCTGATCTTCGCCGAGCTTTCTGAACTTATAGCCGGATTCCGCAAGATCATTCTCTTCGGAGCAGGAACGGATCGCATGGCCATCGATTGCAATGGCGGAGGACTGATCAACAGCTGACTGCTCGTATGAAGTGACCCTTTTTGTGCGGCGGCCGAGATCGTCCAGCAAAGTGCCGAGTGCCGTCTTTCCCATACGGAAGGTGAAGTCCTTGCATTCCTGTGAGAGCCAGCTCTGCTCATAGTAGGACTGGATCTGATCGAGATGCGTGAATCCATTGGCAAACAGGATGCTTGCATAAGCAAATATCTGTGCTGCCCGATCTATAGGAAAATGTTTTTCCAGGTCTGCTTTTACGGAAGCGGCCACCGATTCGATCAGAGCATACTGACCATACTCAAGGATCGTGATCTCATCTGCTGATTCCTCACCGGTGTAAAGGCCATAGTTCTTATTCGGGACAAAGCCTTTTCCCGGAATGATGGTGCCGATGCTTCTGCCGGTTTTCTTCCCCCACTTTCCGCTTGGGAGACGGACTGACCGGTACATGTATACGTAGTAGTGTCCGTTGATGTATTTGATCTCCGTACATGGACCCGGGCGGAACCGGCTGATTTCCTCAGGAATGGTTGCTGAAGCCATTGGATGCGTCTCCTTTACATATCGGTAATATCGGTAATCATATTTTACCACAATGTAAAGAAACACGCCAGCAAAAAATGCGGTTACGCCTTTATTTTAAGGCAAATGTAAGGTTTTTGGTCATTCGGTTTCCGTGGAAAATCCGGGCCGCATATCGGTAAATTTGTTAATGATTATGATTAAGCATCAATTTTCTTCTGTTCAATACCCCTAAGCATAAGTCTTCTGAACATTTCGGGGTCTGCAATGGATGTAGCTATGCAAATGCCGGCGGGCACAGAGTCGACATGGCTGAGCTGGAACTATCTGCCCTTGGAAGGCAGTGTATCGGCAGGAATCGTATTCCGGATCTAGAAAGCCTTCAGGCCTTGCTTAAGCCTTGGTATACGGACCGAAACAAGAAGCAAC
>JAZLHH010000093.1:0-66866 GCA_045616745.1 Candidatus Limivicinus sp.
ACCTGCGGTCTTGTTACGCGTTGGCCCGGCAACCTGGTGGGCCAGAGTTTTCCCTGCACCCGGTACATTGAAGGAAAGTATTGCACAGGCACTCTGAAAGGAAAATCCGCCTATTGGGACGAATAACTTCCGAACAGACAATACCGGCCGCATTGTCGTAATCTGCGGCCGGTATTTTTTTCTTTGCCGGTTTTGAATCCGATTGTATTTCTGATTCTCTGTTTGTATAATACAGAGAGACATATTGAAAAAGGTGAGGATATATGGGTATCAATTATCTGCTGTTTCTTCAGAATCTCCGGGAGAACATCCTGGGCGGGCAATGGAATGATTTCGCCGTCCGGCTCAGCGACTTCATTGTCGGCTTCTGGCCGATTGCCTTTGTGGCCGTAGTTTTCTGGTCCATTGACAAAAAGTGGGGGAAGCTCTTCCTGCTGAATGCCTGTCTCGGGAATCTCGTGAACGGGCTGCTGAAGATGACGGCCTGCGTCTACCGGCCGTGGATCAAGGACGCCAGAGTGATTCCGGCGGGCGATGCCATGACGTTGGCCACGGGTTATTCATTCCCCAGCGGGCACGCAACTGCCTCCGTGGAGTATTACGGGACAACGGTCCTCTGGCAATGGAAGAGGCACCGCTGGATTTCCTTCATTATGCTGCTGCTGATTGCAATGACGCTGTTTTCGAGGAACTTTCTCGGAGTACATACGCCGCAGGACGTGGTGGTCGGCTTTTTCGCCACAACGCTCATCGCGCTGCTGACGCTGAAGCTGCTGCCCTGGATGGAGGGCGGCGGAAAAATGCGCCCCTGGGTTGTCGTCGGCATCTTTGCCGGGCTGGCGCTGCTGGATTATCTCTATATCAATTTTAAGCCCTATCATGTGGATTACGTGAACGGTGTGATGCTGGTGGACCCGGAGAAGATGAAGCCGGACTCCTATGAGGGAATCGGTGCCTGCCTCGGCTTTGCCGTCGGCTGGCTGACGGAGTCCCGGTGGATTCGGTTTGAAAAAATAAAAAATACCTTCCTGGCAATCCTCACAGATGCTGTCGCCCTGGTGCCGCTGTACTTCATCAAGGTGTCCATGATTGATGCCATCCAGGGAAGCATCGGCCGTCCGGCGGCAAAACTGATTACCTGGTTCGTAATGTTCCTGTATATCATGGTTCCGGTGCCGCTGGTGATTCGGGCTGTGGGAAAAAGGGAAGCGTGATATGGTAACGAAGAAAGCGGAGCTGCTCCGGGAGCTTGCCATTTGCCCGGAGGAAATAGAAATCACCGGGAAGTATGCCGATACCGTATTGAAGAAATACTGCACGGCTCTGGTGGCGGAGCCCATTCCGGAGGACGTGCAGATTCTGCCGCTGCCTCGGCTGGGGATCGGAACCGTGCTGCAGAATTACGGCATCCGGGAGTACAGAAAGGGGAAGACCCTGCTGCTGGAGAAGAAGTGATCTGCCGATTGTCCCAATTATCGGATATTTTTTATCATTTCCTGTTGCATTTTCGGCTCTGCAGCGTATATAGTGACAGCAATTAAAATTTAAAGGAGATATGAAATGGATAAATTGGATGTTAATCAGGTGAACGGCGGCGCAGGGCGTGAACCGAACGCTTCGGCAGCTGCAAACGTCAGTGCCTACACCACGGCAGGCAATTGCCCGCACTGCAAAAGGTATGTGCAGATTTCCGTCAGCGGCAATACGGCCAGATGCCTGAGCTGCGGCGGTACCTGGACGGTCATCAGCTGACCGTTCCTCCATAATTTGTCGGACCCCGGCGAAAGCCGGGGTCTTTTGCAGTTTCTTGTCAGAACTGCAAAATCCGATTATAATACAGACAGCCTGTCAACAGCCGGCATTGGATGCAGAAAGAGAAAAGGACAACGGAACATGCTGAAGATCTACACAATGGATGTCTCAAAGTACAGTGATCCTGAAGTATTTTATCGGGATTATGCGCTTGTGAGCCAGGACCGCAGGGACAAAATAAACAGCTTTCGCTTTCAGAAAGATAAAAACCTGTCACTGGGCGCGGGAATCCTCCTGAGAGATGCACTCATCGCCGAGGGTTATTCTCCGGATGCGGAAATGCTTTATGCCGACAGGGGAAAACCCTTCCTGCCGGATTATCCGGAATTCTTTTTTTCCCTGTCTCACTCCGGCGAACGCGCCATGTGCGCTGTGGCAGACCGGCCTGTGGGATGTGACGTCCAGCAGCATGAGGACCTGCCCGGCTCTGCAAACGGCCGGAAATCAATTGCAGACCGGTATTATTCCGATTCGGAAAAAGAGAGAAACTTTTACGATGTCTGGGCTTTGAAGGAGAGCTATCTCAAGGCAATTGGCAGCGGCCTGGGCGGTGATTTCAGGACTGCACTGTCGGAATCGGACGAAAACTGGGAACTCTGCCTTTACGGCATTGAAGATTCCTATTCCTATGCAAGCTGCATGAAAAAGCATTTACCATTTAGCGATTCCCGATACAGGAGAAAAGCCTCTGTTTTATAGGGTTTTCAAAGAAAAAAAGATAAACAATTTTATATCAAAACTGCTTATCTGTTCATATGTTCCTTTATAGTGTTGATAGAAGCAATGAGTATTCTGCGAATTACGCCGCAGGAATGAATAAGCTCATTTGTTCTTTTTGCATCCGTCCGTGGCGCATGAATAGTAATGATGTTTGTCTCCGTGGCGGCCGGTGGACGTAATGCCGGTCATCTTTCCGCTGCATTCACCGCAGAAGAGGATTCCGGAGAGCAGATAATCCTGATTTGCTCCGCCGGCACGCCTCAACCTGCTGTTCAATGGATTCCTCTCTCTGAGCAGAGGAGGAATACCGTGCATAAATTACGCCCTTCATAAAATAATAGACGCCATTGGGTATTTGGTGCGTTTTGACATATTTTCAAATAAATTTTTGGTAAAAACTTACGAAGTTAACTGCAGTTTACAAAAAGTTCTAACACTTTTCGCGATTATATGTTATATTACCATTGTAATGCGAGTGCGTTACAAAATGCTCCGTATTTTCGAAGGCTTGCGATCCTCGCAGGGTGTTTATGTAGGAAATACCGGGCATAGGTTTGTTTTATTGCCTGTGAAGCAAAGGCTGATTCAAGCAGTGTTTGTGGAGGCGCTAATCGGGCTTGGGTGTTGCCAGGGCTTGAATAGGTTAATACCGAAAATAAAAACACCCTTTATAGAGATTTCTCCGCTCCGATTTGGAGCGTTTTTTTATGGAAGACGAATATGAATAGTGTTTCTAATGCAATAGAGGTATATGAAAGACTTCGAAAAAATAAATATGAGATTAGTATAGAGAATGGAACATCGTTCACAATTTCGTTCCCGAAAGCTTCGTTCCATCATTTGGCTGGGTTTCATTATCTGACTGATATTTCCCAGTATTCAAAACCAAATTATGGCATGGAAAGATTTTTTTCTGATTTGCAGAAAAATAGACTTAGTACTGATAAGATAATAGAAAGTGAACTTTACCCAGATATTAGGGAGAGAATTGAATCATTCCCTGTAATCGAGGAAATAATGGCTCCAGGAGACCATAAACTGATTATCGATTTTGATAATACGAAGACGAGCTCTAAAATTGTTGCAAAGTATTATCTGTTCAAAAGGACAGGAAGCACGATAGAAGGGAACATCACATACTATAATCTGTTCTTAGGATATGATTGCTCAAAGAATATATACTATCCGGCGACATTCCTGGTAGAGCACTCGACAATGTATTTTTCTGGACAGAATGTGTTGAACTGTACAATTAAAATTAAATAGTTTTTCCCTCCCGCCCTGTGGCCGGGAGTTTTTTATCCTCGCGTCACCCGGCGGAACTGGATGATGACTCCGGCCTTTTTTGCTGCGAAGCATCATATTTCCGAAGAATCGCTTTGATAGCATCCTTGTCGCACTCGTCAGCCAATGTATTTATCTATGAAGATTGTCCATTAATAGACCGAATAATTGTCATAGCAGATAAAGAATTGATCTATGTGGCAGAAAAGATATAAAAAGAGCCAGAACGCTCCGGACACGGTGCGTAAGGCTCAATTAAGATTTTATTATACCAGAAAAAAAGATAAACAATTTTATATCAAAACTGCTTATCTGCTCATATGTTCCTTTATAGTGTTGATAGAAGCAATGAGTATTCTGCGAATTACACCGCAGGAATGAATAAGCTCAGTTGTTCTTTTTGCATCAGCATAACCGGCTTTTTGAAACAGCTCCAGCCAGTATTCTGTTTCATAACACTCTTTCAATGCAATCTGAAACTTAGACACAAAATCCGCTTTACTCTGTGCATAAATTGCTTCTCGAATGTTTGCCCCGATGGAAGTCGCACTACGTTCCAGTTGATTTACTACCGAATAGTGGCCTTTGATTGTTTCACAAAAGGATAGCGCTTCCACAGCAAAATCCATAGATAAGTTTTTCAAATCTGCAGGCATTGTACAATCCTCCGATTTTTCAGTGATATCGGCACAGGTGCCGGTGAAATCGCAGGCGGTGAGATCTTCGCTTCGCTCAGGTAAAATCAAATCCGTCCTCCATCCGCGAAAGCGGATTTCACCCCGCATCGCGGGATTTCATTCACAACGTGAATTTCACTCGTCCGCAGGACGGATTTAATTGCAGCAAGAGACTCGAAAACCGAGTCTCTTGCTGCATGGTGGAGATGAGGGGAGTTGCACCCCTGTCCGAAAACGCTTCAACAGGAACTTCTCCGAGTGCAGACGATTGTTTGCATTCCCTCGCCCGAGCGGGAACCGTCACTCTATCGGGCTTGGTAGCTTCATTGTGCATGGTGCGCGCAAAGCTTGACGCACTCACGTTCACCGCTGGTCGACGCCCTGTTCCGAACCGCGGTACTTTCGGACAGAACGCTCGCTAATTAAGCAGCGAGAAGAACAGTATTATCGTTGTTCTTTAATTTATAAAAGTTGCTCATTTTAAGGATGGTAAGCGCATCCACTCGCTATTCCGATCTCCATGTCTCCGTCGAACCTGATACATCCCCGTATAAATGCGGCATTGCCGCATGGTTTGCGATTGGAGAATCAGACCTTTTCCGGTTCCGGATAACTCTCACCGAAGGTCTCGACTGTGACCTTTTTCATAATCTGCGGCTCTCTCGGCCTGTCATTGTAGTCCGTGCGGACCGCTGCGATTCTGTCCACAGCTTCAATGCCCTCGATGACCTTGCCGAAGGCGGCATACTGGCCGTCAAGATGCGGAGCAGCTTCATGCATGATGAAGAACTGGCTGCCTGCAGAGTTCGGATTCATTGCTCTTGCCATGGAAAGAACACCCTTGTCGTGCTTCAGACTGTTGGAAAAGCCATTGGCCGTAAACTCACCGCGGATAGCATAGCCTGGACCGCCGGTTCCGTTGCCTCTCGGGTCACCGCCCTGAATCATGAATCCGCTGATAACTCTGTGGAAATTGAGCCCGTCATAAAAGCCCTTGTTCACAAGAGAAATGAAGTTGCTGACGGTATTGGGGGCAACTTCCGGGTAAAGTTCGGCTTTGATAACGTCGCCGCTGTTCAATTCAAAAGTGACTATCGGATTGCTCATATACAGATTCCTTTCTAATTTCTTTCCTTCATGATGCGGTCCAGTTCCCGTCTGGATTCACGCTCGGCCGTAGCTTCGCGCTTGTCATGAAGCTTCTTGCCCTTGCAGAGCCCGAGCTCCACCTTTGCCAGCCCGTCCTTGAAGTAAACCGAGAGGGGAATGAGGGCGAAGCCGTCCTGCATGATGCGGGCATTGAGCTTCATAATTTCCCGCCTGTGCATCAGCAGCCTGCGGGGACGGATTGGATCTTTGTTGAAGATGTTGCCCTTCTCATAAGGACTGATGTGGACATTCCTTGCCCAGAGCTCGTTGTTTTTAATCGTACAATACGAGTCCTTGAGGTTAATCTGCCCTGCGCGGATGGACTTCACTTCCGTTCCGGCCAGCTCAATGCCGGCCTCAAACCGCTCCAGAACGAAATAATCGTGGAACGCCTTGCGATTCGCTGCTATTTCCTTTTTGCCTGAACCTTTTGTCATCACCGTTAAATATATCATAGAGAAAAATCAAATAAAAGAATTTTTTGTAAAGTTTCCGGACCGCTACCCGGAAAAATTGTGTTTTCCCGAAGGGAAGAACGCTAAATATAGTAGCATATAGAAAAAGAATGTGATATAATGACCGCATTATGGAAAAGTATGTTGTAAACGGGGGTAACCCCCTGTCGGGTGAAGTGGTCATCAGCGGAGCGAAGAACGCCGCCGTCGCCATTATCCCCGCTGCATTGCTCGTGAACGGTGTATGCAGAATTGAGAATATGCCTCACATCAGCGACACGGACATGTTACTGACGATTCTGTCCGATTTGGGCGCTGTCGTCCGTTTCGTGAATCAGACGACGGTAGAAATTGACTGTTCCGGTGTCGTATTCCATGACGGACCTTACGATCTGATGCGTAAGATTCGCGCATCGTATTACCTGATCGGTGCCATGCTTGGCCGGTTCGGCGTTGCCAGAACGACGATGCCGGGCGGCTGCAACTTCGGCGTCCGTCCGATTGACCAGCATATCAAGGGCATGGAAGCCCTGGGCGCAGAAGTGCGCGTGCTGCACGGCTTCGTGGAAGCGAGAGCACCCGAAGGCCGCCTGCACGGAGATATGATCTATCTGGACAAGGTCTCCGTCGGTGCAACGATGAATATTATCCTGGCGGCTACCCTTGCGCAGGGGAGAACGATTATTGAAAACGCCGCCAGAGAGCCGCACATTGTGGATCTGGCGAACTTCCTCAACTCGATGGGAGCTGACATCCGCGGTGCCGGCACGGACACCATTAAAATCAACGGCGTGGACAGCCTCCACGGCGGAAGCTACTCCATCATTCCGGACCAGATTGAAGCCGGTACGTACATGGTCGCCGCAGCGGCCACCGGCGGGGAAGTTCTTATTAAGAATGTCATCCCCAAGCATCTGGAGTGCATCAGCGAGAAGCTGCGCGAGACCGGAACGATTGTGCAGAGTATTGACGACTCCGTTCTGGTGCGCAGCAGCGGGCATCTCCGGAAGGTGAATATCAAAACGCTGCCGTATCCCGGTTTCCCCACGGACATGCAGCCGCAGATGGCAGCGCTGCTCTGTCTGGCGAGCGGTACTTCCATGATTACGGAAGGAATTTACGACAACCGTTTCAAATATGTGAATGAGCTCAGAAAGCTGGGGGCTGAAATCCAGGTGGACGGCAGAGTGGCCGTGATAGAGGGCAATGCCCATCTGACGGGTGCGCTGGTGGCAGCCTGCGATCTGCGGGCAGGGGCGGCGATGGTAATTGCCGGCCTGTGTGCCGAAGGGCAGACGGTGATTGAAGATTGCCATTTTATTGAGCGCGGCTATGAGGATTTCGTCGGAAAGCTGAAGGGGCTCGGGGCAGATATCTCCATTGTGGATTTCCCCGATGAACCCGAAGACGATGCCATCATTTCCGTGAGCTGAGGAGTGCGGGCTGCACTCCTTTTTATCAGGTTTATCAGAACATGATGACGGTAAGATTGATCTGCGTCGGCAAGATGAAGGAGCGGTTCTATACCGATGCCTACGCGGAATATGCCAAGCGTCTCTCCGCTTACTGCAGACTGGAGCTGACGGAGCTCCCGGAATCCACCCCGGAAAAAGAAGCCGCTGCCATTGAAAAATCCTGCGGTAAGTCCGGGTACGTGATTGCGATGGCAATTGAGGGCAGAAAGCTCTCTTCAGAGGAATTTGCCGCTATGCTCGAACGGCTGGCTCTGAGCGGCAGGTCCGAAGTGTGCTTTCTCATCGGCGGGTCCGTTGGCCTGGCCGAGAGCATAAAAAAGAATTCGGATTTTCTCCTTTCCATGTCGGATATGACGTTTCCGCACCATCTGGCCAGAGTGATGCTGGCAGAACAGATCTACAGAGCATTCAAAATCAACGAAGGGTCGGTATACCACAAATGAAAACCTATGATTTCAAAGAAGAATATTCCCGTTGGCTGGACAGTCCTGCGCTCAGCGAAGAGGAGTGGAAGGAACTGAACGCCATTGCCGATGACGAGGAAGAGATAGAAAACAGATTCTTTGCTCCGCTGGAATTCGGAACTGCCGGTCTCCGCGGTCAGATGAAAACGGGGCTGCACAATATGAATATCCACGTGATTCGTCATGCAACCCAGAGCTTTGCGGACGTAATTCTTGCCGAAGGCGAAGAAGCCTGTAGGAAGGGCATCGTAATTGCACATGACTGCCGCCTGAACGGCAGAGTATATGCCGAGGAAGCAGCCTGCATTATGGCCGCCAACGGCATTCATGTTCGCATTTTTGACGAACTCCGTCCGACGCCGGAGCTGAGCTTTGCCATCCTCCATTACGGTACGGCTGCCGGGCTGAACATTACGGCCAGCCACAACCCGAAGGAATACAACGGCTACAAGGTCTACTGGTCCGACGGTGCACAGCTTCCGCCGCAGAAAGCAGATGCCATCGCACAGCGGATGGAAGAAAATGACATCTTCAACAGCTACCGCAGCTGCAATTTTGACGAGGCCGTTGCATCCGGAATGATTGAAATCATCGGTCAGGAAACTGACGAGGCATTTCTCAGCTGTGTTCTCGCGCAGGCGATTGACACGAAATCCGTTGCCGAGGCGGCGGATATGCTGAAGATTGTCTACACGCCGTTCCACGGCTGCGGCTACCGGCTCGTGCCGGAAGTGCTGAAGCGGCTGGGAATCAGACACGTCTACCCCGTGGAGGAGCAGATGGTGATTGACGGGAACTTCCCGACGGTAGTGAGTCCGAACCCGGAGAATCCGGAGGGATTCTATCTGGCAGTGGATCTGGCCAAAAAAGTTGGTTCCGATCTGATTATCGGCACAGACCCGGATTCCGACAGAATCGGCGTTATGGTGAAGAATCCGGACGGAGAATACAGCGTGATTTCCGGAAACCAGTTGGGTGTGCTGCTTCTGGACTATATCATTACCGCAAAAAATGCTACAGGGACGATGCCGGATAATCCCGCTGCCCTGGCCAGTATCGTTACAACTTCCATGGCGCGCGCAATCTGCGAGAAGAACGGCGTTCACTTTGAAGACACCTTTACAGGCTTCAAGTTTATGGCGGAAGTCGTCAACCGCTGGGATGCGGAAAACAGCTACAGCTATCTCCTCGCCTATGAAGAGAGCTACGGTTACATGATGGGAAATTACGTCCGTGACAAGGATGCTGTTACGGCTGCTATGATGGTGGCGGAGATGGCGGCGCACTACTGCCTCGAAGGCAAAAATCTGAGTGATGCCCTGAACGAACTGTATGAAAAATACGGCTGGTTCTATGAGAAGACGATCAATATCGTCATGCCGGGGCTGGACGGTCTGGAAAAAATGCAGAGCATCATGAAAACTCTGCGGGACGAACGGCCGGCAGAAATTTCCGGAACACCGGTAGAGAGAATCCGCGATTATGCCGACGGCAAGATTTATATCTCCGGACTGGGCGAGGTCGGCAAGACGCCCTTCTGGGGTTCCAACGTACTGTATTTTGAGCTGACAGACGGCACCTCCCTGGTGGTTCGTCCCTCGGGCACGGAACCGAAAATTAAGATTTACGTGCTCGCCCGCGGTGAAAGCCGCGAGGCCTGCGTAGAAAAGATTGCCAGATACGAGAAGTTTGCCAACAGCCTGACGGAATGAAGGATCTGAAATCTGTTTATCTGCAGCTGTTTGTCAGTTTTGCAAAAATCGGCGTTCTTACGTTCGGTGGCGGCCCGGCGATGCTCCCGATGCTGGAGAAGGAGCTGGTAGACAGGCGCGGCTGGACGAGCAATGACGAGCTCCTGGATTACTATGCCGTCGGGCAATGTACGCCGGGAATCATTGCGGTGAATACGGCAACCTTCGTAGGCCGCAAGAAGGCAGGCATCCCCGGCGGGATTGTGGCCACGCTCGGAATGGTTTTCCCTTCGCTTGTGATTATCATTCTGATTGCCGCCGTCCTGTCCGGTTTTGCGGACAACCCCTATGTAAAGAGCGCCTTTGCGGGGATTCGCGTGTGCGTCTGTGTGCTCATCTGCAATGCAGTCATCAAGCTGGGCAAAAGCGCACTGAAGGATAAGGCTACGGTGATTATTGCCGTGCTTGTGGCGGTATCGTCCTTCTTCTTCGGTATTTCTCCGGCCGTCTTTGTTCTTGTGTGTGCCGTATTGGGAATCCTCCTGACGGAATTCGGGGTGCGCGGGAAATGATATTGCTGAGACTGTTCTGGGAATTTTTCAAGACAGGGCTGTTCGCCGTCGGCGGGGGAATGGCAACGCTGCCGTTTCTGTACGACATGAGCGCGCGTACCGGCTGGTTTTCACCGGCACAGCTGGCGGACATGATTGCCGTTTCGGAATCTACTCCCGGTCCGATTGGGGTCAACATGGCAACCTACGTCGGTTATTCTACGGCCGGGATCTTCGGGTCTCTGACGGCAACGCTGGGGCTCGTGACACCCAGTGTCATCATAATCCTGATTATTGCCGGTTTTCTGAACCGGTTCCGGAGCAACAGATACGTCGATTCCGTTTTTTACGGGCTTCGCCCCTGTTCCATCGGGCTGATTGCAGCGGCGGGGCTGCTGGTAGCGAAGATAGCGCTGTTTGATGGCGGGCCGAATTTCAAGGGGATTGCTCTGGCACTGCTCCTGTTTGTCGCAACCCGGTATATTCCTAAAATCAAAAAACTGCATCCGGTGTTTTTCATCCTGTTTTCGGCAGTCATCGGAATCCTTCTGAAACTGTAAGTTCTGGCATTCGATGGAGAAAGTTATGAATCTGAGTACGGCATATTATATTTACATCAACATCTTCTGCGTCTGCATTCTCATTGAGGCATATGTTCTCATGGACAGCGGGAGGACGATTGTCTCCGCAAAGAATCAGGCTTTCAAGCGGCTGATTCTTCTGGCAATGCTTCTTTGCGTATCAGATGCATTTGCCTGGTACTTCAACGGCAAGCTCTTCTACGGCGCAAGATTGGGAATCATGATTTCCAATATCCTGTATTTCTGCGCCATTACCTGGATCGGCACGGAGTGGCTGGACTATGTGCTGATCAGCATAGGATCCAGGGAGTCCAACAGCACCAAATCGAAGATTATCCGGCACATTCCCTGCTATATCACGACGCTGCTGATTCTTGTGACGCCTTATACTGGCTTCATGTTCACGGTGGACGAAAGCAACATCTATGCCAGAGGCGACGGTACGATTCTGCACTGGATTGTCTCCTGGGGGTATCTTGCCTGGGCCACGGTGCGCGTTGCCATCGAATTGCATCAGACCAAGTCGAAGAGCCGCAGAGAGGCACTGAACCCGTTGCTGCTGTTCATCGTGGCACCGGTCATTGCTGCACTCATCCAGATGATCTTTTACGGAATCACTGCCCTGCAGAGCGGCGTTACCTTCTCCGTGATCATGGTCACTTACTGGTGTCTGCAGGAGCAGATTTCCGCTGACAGCCTGACGGGTCTGAACAACCGCAGAGCGCTGGATAAATTCATCGGAAACCAGCTGCAGAAGGGGGAACGATCCTTCTCTGTGCTGATGTGCGATGTGGACAAATTTAAGTCCGTTAATGATACCTACGGCCATCTCTTCGGGGATGAAGTCCTCAAAGGTGTTGCCAATGCACTGAAGATTTCTCTCGGAAAGTCGGGTGCCCCGCTGTTCCTTTGCCGTTACGGCGGTGACGAATTCGTCGTCTGCGGATCGGATGTTTCTGCGGATACGCTGGATGCCCTGGCAAGGATTATCCACGGGGAAATTGCGGAGCTTAACAGGAAGTACCCGGGCAAAAGCGATATCTCCGTCAGCATCGGGACGTCCACAGGAAAGTGTTCCAATTACAAAGAAGTGGAAAGACTGATCCATATTTCCGATGTATACATGTATGTCCAGAAAGCCGAGAAATAACAAAACACAGCGGAAAGACGGCTTCAGCCGTCTTTCTTTGACGATAGGGGAAAAATGATAGAAAAAACACTGGAAGTCGAAAGACTGGAAGACGTAATTTCAGTATTCGGATCCTTTGACAGGAACCTTCGGATGATTGAAGATGAATTTAACGTCAAAGTCCTGGACAGGAACAACAGCATTCAGATTTGCGGGGAACCGGAGGATGTACCGATGGCGGAAAAGGCCATCAGCGGTCTGCTGATGCTTGCCTCAAAAGGTGAGCACATCAATGATCAGAATGTACGCTATGTCCTCTCACTGGTTCGTGACGGAAAAGAATCGAAAATCGGGGAGCTGGCCGGAGATGTGATCTGTATCACGGCGGGAGGAAAACCGATTAAACCCAAAACACTGGGTCAGAAGGATTACTGCGACGCTATTGAGCACAACACGATTACCGTCGGTGTAGGACCGGCGGGTACGGGGAAGTCGTATCTGGCTGTTGCCGCCGCTGTGGCGGCCTTCCGCGCGGAGAAGGTGAACCGGATTATTCTGACCCGGCCGGCTGTTGAAGCAGGGGAACGGCTCGGCTTTTTGCCGGGAGATCTGCAGAGCAAGGTGGATCCGTACCTTCGGCCGCTGTATGACGCACTGTTTGATATGCTGGGCCCGGATACCTATCAGAAGTATCTGGAGCGGGGTAACATCGAAGTTGCGCCGCTGGCCTATATGCGCGGGCGGACGCTGGATGACAGCTTCATCATTCTGGATGAAGCGCAGAATACATCTGCGGAGCAGATGAAGATGTTCCTGACCCGTCTCGGTTTTAACTCAAAGATGGTCATCACGGGGGATATCACGCAGATTGACCTGCCCGATGACCGGACGAGCGGTCTGAAGATTGCCATGAAGGTCCTGAAGGGAATTGAAGATGTGAAAATCTGCACACTGTCCGGAGCGGATGTGGTCCGGCACCGCCTGGTGCAGAAAATTGTGGAGGCATACGATCGATATGAGCACAAATGAAATCTTTCTCACCAGGGAAAAGCCGAATCTGGGGCACAGAAATGCATTCTCTGTTATCAGAAAAGCAGTGGAGCTTGCACTGCAGGCGGAAAATCAGGAAAACTGCGTCGTGTCGGTGATGCTGACGGATGACGAGGGAATCCGAAGCTACAATGCCCGGTACAGGGATGTGGACAGGGTGACGGATGTGCTGTCTTTTCCTATGAACGATCCGGACCCGGAATCGGGAAAACTGCTCCTCGGCGATATCATGCTCAATCTCAAGCGCTGCGAAGAGCAGGGCGAGGAGTTCGGTCACGGATTTGAAAGAGAGCTGACATATCTGACGGTCCATTCTGTGCTGCATCTGCTTGGATATGACCATGTGGATGAAGGCCCGATGAAAGCAGAGATGCGTAAACGCGAAAAAGAAATTCTGGGGGACGATTAAATGACCAAATCAGCCATAGTCACCATTTGCGGCAGACCGAATGTGGGAAAGTCCACGCTTATCAATGCAATGATCGGGGAGAAGATTGCCATCGTTTCTTCCAAACCGCAGACGACGAGAAACCGGGTAACCGGCATACTGAATCGCGGGGATACGCAGATTGTGTTTCTCGATACCCCGGGATTTATCCGGCCGCGCAACAAGCTGGGCGACTACATGGTGGAAGTTGTCAGGGAAAGTGTGACGGATGTGGATGCAGTGCTCTTTGTCGTAGAGCCTGTGGCAGAAATCGGCCCGGGTGAAGCAGCACTGATGGAAAAGCTGCATACAGCGGAAGTTCCTGCGATTCTCGTTATCAACAAGATTGATACGGTTACGAAAGACGCGCTTCTTGAAGTTATCGCAAATTACAGCAGCGCCTTTCCTTTCTGTGCAGTTGTTCCGGTCTCGGCCAGAACCGGGGACGGAGTGGATATTCTGATTGAAGAAACCGAGAAGTTTGCCGGGGAGGGTCCGCATTTCTTTGACGACGATATGTATACCGACCAGCCGGAGAGAACGATCTGTTCCGAACTGATTCGGGAAAAGATCCTGCGGAATCTGGAAAAAGAAATTCCCCACGGGACTGCCGTGGAAATCGAGAAGTTCACGGAGCGAGACGACGGAATCATAGAAATCGAAGCGACGATTTTCTGCGAAAAAGCAAGCCACAAGGGTATTCTGATCGGAAAGAACGGCTCCATGCTCCGCAAGATCGGCTCGGAAGCCCGGGAGGATATGGAAAATCTTCTCGGTACCAAAGTGTATCTCCAGACCTGGGTGAAGGTGAAGGAAAACTGGAGAGACAGCGACGTATTGCTTAAAAATCTGGGGTATACTGCAGATTAATGGCAGAGAATTATTTCACCGAAAAAGTTCTTGTTCTTCGGGAAGTAAAATATAAAGACGCAGATAAAATCCTGTCGCTGTATTCCGGTGAGCGAGGAAAATTCACGGCGCGTGCCGTAGCGGCTCTGCGAAAGACCAGCCGGATTGCTTCGGCCACGCAGCAGCTGACCTATGCCGAAATGACGTTTTACGAAAGTCATGGCAGAGTGGGCGTAAAGGAAGCACAGATTCTGGAGGACTTTGCGGAACTGAAGGCGGATTTTTCCGATTATGCGCTCGGGTGCTACTTTGCGGAATGCGTGGAGCAGCTGTCCGAAGAAGGGGTGCCGGATGCGGAAATTTTGCAGCTGATTCTCAATTCGCTGTTTGCGCTGAGCCGGAAACTGTATCAGCCGCAGACGGTGAAAGCGGCCTTTGAGATGCGGCTGATGAGTCTGCAGGGGTATCGGCCGGATCTGTCCGGATGCGAAGTCTGCGGAAAGGAAGACCCGGAGTATCCCGGGCTCTGCGTCACTTCCGGAAAGCTGGTCTGCTGCAGCTGCCGGAGGCCTTCTTTTGAAATCTATGCACCCTTGAGCGGGGGTGCTCTGCGGTCGCTGCGGACTGTTGTCTCCGCAGGGCCAAAGTCCTTTATCCCGAAGGACCTCCCGCCGGAGGATACGGATATGCTGTCCTATGCCTGTGAAACCTATCTGTTGGAGCATGCGGAACGAAGATTCAGCACATTGGAATATTGGAAAAAAGTAAGATGACAGTTGATTTTTTGAATAAATCGCAGAATACGCTGGAACTCCCGCAGATTCTCTCAATGCTTGCGGACGAGGCAGTCAGCGACCTGGCCAAGGAACAGGCGCGGACGCTTATGCCGAGCAGCATCCGCGCGGAAGTGGAACGGAGAATTGCGGAAACCGGCGAAGCCTGCGAAATTATGAGACTGAACGGCAGCCCTTCCTTCTCCGGACTGAAGGATATCCGGGCAAGTCTGGAGCGGGCAGCCCTTGGCGGAACACTCGGGACGCGGGAACTGCTGGACATTGCCGGCAATCTGCGTACATCCCGGACGGTCCGGGGCTTTACCTCCGACTGCCGGGAGCTGGAGAGCTCGAATCTGAATCCGTATTTTCATTCTCTCCATGCCAATCGATATCTGGAAGAGAAAATTTTTACCGTGATTCCGGGAGAGGATGAGATTTCCGACGCTGCTTCCAATGACCTGCGGGAAATTCGGCGGAATATGCGGGCAGCCTCTGCCCGCGCCAGGGAATCGCTCCAGAAACTGATTTCCTCACCGAGCTATGCAAAGATTCTTCAGGAACAGATTATTACCATGCGTTCCAATCGATACGTCGTCCCCGTGAAGGCGGAGCACAAGGCGGAAATCCCCGGCCTGGTGCATGACGTTTCTGCCTCCGGAGCAACGATTTTTATTGAACCGATGGCGACAGTGAAGGCAAACAACGAGCTCCGGGAGTATGCTGCCAAGGAAAAACTGGAAATCGAGAGAATCCTTTCGGAACTGTCGGCGGAATGCGCGGATTATCGGGCGGAAATCGAATCGGATTTTTACGTTCTGACGAAGCTGGACTTCGTATTTGCCAAGGCAAAGCTCGCGTATCGCCTGAACTGCGCCCCGGTGGATCTCAGCGAAAAGTCCGTAATCCTGAAAAAAGCACGGCATCCGCTTCTTGACCAGAGCAAAGCGGTTCCGATTGACATTACCCTCGGTGACGAATTCGATACCCTGATCATTACCGGGCCGAATACCGGCGGAAAGACGGTGACGCTCAAGACGGTAGGTCTTTTGGCACTCATGAACCAATGCGGTCTTCACATCCCGGTATCGGACGGAAGCTGCCTGCCGGTTTTCAGCAAGGTGCTGGCGGACATAGGGGATGAACAGTCAATCGAGCAGAATCTTTCAACGTTTTCTTCCCACATGGCGAATATCATCTGCATTGAAGACGAGTGCGACAGCGACTCCCTGATTCTTTTTGACGAACTTGGGGCTGGAACAGACCCGGCAGAAGGTGCTGCTTTAGCCATCTCCATCATTGAATCCGTTCGTCGGAAGGGTGCGCTCACGGTTGCAACAACGCATTACACAGAGCTGAAAATCTACGCGACGAATGAAAGCCGTGTGCAGAATGCCTCCTGCGAGTTTGATGTGGAAACCCTGAAACCTACTTACCGTGTGCTGATCGGTATTCCCGGAAAGTCGAATGCTTTTGCTATTTCCCGGCGGCTCGGTCTTTCCGATGCCGTGATTGCCGAGGCAAAGCGACATATGGAAGCCGGAAACGTCAACTTTGAATCAACGATTGAACGTCTGGAGCAGACGAGGAGCGAGCTCGAGGGCATGCGCCATTTAACGGAGGAAAAGCTCAGAAGCGCCGCTGAAAAGGAGCAGAAGGCGAACCGGCTCAAGGCGGAACTGGAGGTCCGACTGGAGAAATCGGAACTGAAGGCAAAGCGGGAAGCGGAAGAAATTCTGAGAGAAGCCAGAGAGACAGCGGAGCAGGTATTCTCCGAGCTGGACGAGATGAAAAAAAGTTGCAATGACCGGGAAAATGCCAGCGAGATCAACGCAGCCCGGAATGAACTGCGCAGCCGTCTGAACACGGCTGAGGGCAAGCTGAACACTTTGAAAAAGGAAAAAGACAACCGCAGGTCGTCCCGTTCCGTACGCCCGGGCGATATCGTGGAAGTGAAAAATCTTGGTGTGAAGGCTGAAGTAATTTCCGTCACGGAGGACGGATCACTTGCGCTTAAGGCTGGGATTATGAGCATCTCTGCCAATGAAGATGATGTTTTCCTGCTGGAAAACGAAAAAAAGCCGGAGATGAAGACGGGTGGCCGGAATGTGCAGATTCGCAGCTCTGTTCCCGGGGAGATTGATCTGCGGGGTATGGAATCGCTGGAGGCAGTAGCCGTTGCAGAGCGGTATATTGACGATGCACTGCTGAGCCGGCTCGAAACCGTCACCATTATTCACGGAAAAGGGACCGGCGCATTGCGCGCTGCCATTCAAGCTATGCTCAGAAAAAACAAAAACGTCAGGTCTTTCCGACTCGGAAGCTTTGGAGAAGGGGAGAACGGCGTTACGATTGTGACGCTCAGATGATGTACCGAACAGCTTCCGCGGTTACTTGACAGTTTGCACAAATAATGGTTGATTTTTTTATGAAAGTTTGCTAAATTAAAGTCAACATCTTTTATTTTTGAAGGAGTTGCACGAGTCTATGATCAGCAAGGAAATGGTGATTAATAATCAGGTCGGTTTGCATGCCAGACCTGCGACTTTCTTTATACAGAAGGCCAATGAATTCAAAAGCAGTATCTGGGTTGAAAAGGAAGACCGCCGTGTCAATGCCAAGAGCCTTCTCGGCGTTCTGTCACTGGGAATCGTCAAGGGTACGGCGATTACGCTGATTGCCGACGGCGCAGATGAAGACGACGCAGTCAATACGCTGTCCGAGTTGATTGCCTCTGACTTTAACGAATAATTCATTGGATTATCTGAAAAAGGGCGTGCTGTGCACGCCCTTTTTGGATGCTTTGGGTCATGGATAAAAGAAAAACTGCAATTATTGAAATGCTGATCTGCGCAACGCTCTGGAGTATTGCGGGGATTTTCATCAAACTTCTGCCCTGGAACGGCTTTGCGGTTGCTTCTCTGCGGAGTACCGTTGCCGGGCTTACCATCGCGGTATATATGCTCATCAAAAAGTACAGGCTGCATGTTAACAGAAAGATTCTTCTTGTAGCTGTGCTGTCCGGAAGTACGTATCTGTGCTTCAGTGTTGCCAACAAGCTGACGACGGCGGCAAATACCATTGTGCTGCAGTTTATGTCTCCGGTGTTTGTCCTTCTGTATTCGGCGGTGTTCTTTGGAAAGAAAATCCACAGAATGGATATCGTAACGGTTCTCCTGACGCTTCTGGGTGTGACGCTGTGTTTTATCGACGGACTGAAGTCCGGCTATCTCCTGGGAAACTTTGTAGCCGTTTCCGCGGGAATGTTCATGGCAGGTATGTACGTGTTTATAGACAATCTGGACACAGAGCAGAGATTCTCGGCTGCCTTTCTCGGTCAGATGTTTACGGCGATTGTCGGCTTCCCGTGGGTAATTGCTACGAAGCCGGTATTCACCGGGGCAACGGTTCTGTACATCCTGATTCTCGGCGTTTTCCAGCTTGGTATTTCCTATATTCTCTATGTGCGGGCTTCCCGTTACTGCCCACCGCTGGCCTGCTGCCTTCTCGGCGTGATTGAACCGCTGCTGAACCCTGTCTGGGTAATGCTGTTTGATGGGGAAGTTCCGGGAATTACTGCGTTCATTGGGGGAATTATCGTAATCGTCACAGTCACTGTATGGTGCATACTGGATGGAAGGAAAGCAGACCCATGCTGAATCCGAAACTGGCGGAACTCCGGGAAAAGGCCAATAATCTTCCGTTGACCCCGGGCGTATATATGATGTTCGACGAGGAAGGAACGATTATATACGTCGGCAAAGCAAAGAAACTGAAGAATCGGGTTTCTTCGTACTTCCGCGGTGCGCATGACGGCAAAGTGGAAGCCATGATTGAAAAAGTATCTGACTTTCAGGTCTATCACGTGAAGAGCGAATTTGAAGCGCTGATGCTGGAAAATGCCATGATTAAGAAGCATCAGCCCCACTATAACATCCTGCTGAAGGACGATAAAGGCTATCCTTTTATAGTACTTGACCCGAAAGAGGAATGGCCCCGCTTCCAGATTTCATCAAAGAAAAAAGGAAAGACATTCGGCCCTTACGGCGGACGCTCCGTCAGCAGAGAGATTATTGATTCTGTCTGCCAGGCGCTGAAGCTGCCGAATTGCTCCGTTTCATTCCCGCAGCAAAGACCCTGCATCAACAAGAGAATCGGTTTGTGTGAAGGCTGGTGCTGCGGCGGTGACAGAGAAGAGTATAACCAGCGCATCGAGCAGGCTGCCATGATTCTGAGCGGGGAGAGTGAAACGCTGATTGAATCAGTCCGGCAGAAGATGCTTCAGGCATCGGATGAACTCAACTTCGAGTATGCGGCAAAGCTGCGCGACAGAATTCGGGATATTGAGAATCTGCGAAATACGGAAAGAGTATCCTCCGGCTGGGCGGAACGGAATCTTCGAAAGACCGGGTCGGAAAATGACGAGGATCTCCGCATCAAAGGCATGAAAACGCTGGAACAGCTTGCTGCCATGCTGAAGCTTGAGTGTGTGCCGCATCGTATTGAGGCATTTGACGTGTCCAATCTCGGGGACTCCGGGATTGTGGCTGCTATGACCTGCTTCCAGGACGGGAAACCGCTGAAAAGCGGATATCGGAAGTTCAGAATCAAAGAAATTATGCAGCAGGATGATTATTATTCCATGCATCAGGCAGTATATCGAAGATTTCAAAGGAGCCTGACGGATGATAAGTTCCGGGAGTTGCCGGACCTTTTGCTGATTGACGGCGGTTCCAACCACGCCGGTATGGCACAGCTTGCCCTGCAGGAGCTCGGCATAGAAATTCCGGTGTTCGGTATGGTAAAGGACGACAGACATCGGACGCGGGCACTGATTACCCCGAATGCAGAGGAAATCGGTATATCATCGAATCAGGCAGTGTTTGTTCTCATCGGGAAGATTCAGGAAGAAACGCACAGATTTGCTGTTACCTATCAGAAGTCTCTGCGGTATGCAGACTATGGTTCTGCACTGGACGGAATTGCCGGCGTCGGGCCTGCCCGGAAGGCGGAGCTGCTGAAGACGTTTAAAACGGTAAAGGCTGTTAAAAATGCAAGTCTGGAAGAACTGCAGGCGATTGTCCCGAAGAATACGGCAAATGCGGTCTATTCCTATTTTCAGGGAGGAACAAATGAGAGTAATATCCGGTGAGGCAAGAGGCAGAAAACTGAAAACGCCGGATTCTTTTGACGTCCGGCCAACGACGGACAATGTGAAAGAATCTGTATTCAATATCCTGATGAATGATGTGGAAGGAAGAAAGGTGCTGGATCTGTTCGCCGGTACCGGTCAGCTGGGCATCGAGGCCCTGAGCCGCGGCGCAGATTCTGTGGTATTTGTTGATAAAGATCCGAAGTCCGTCAGCCTGGTGAAGGAAAATCTGCAGCTGTGCCGGTTTTCTGCAGAGGTGTTTCGGAGCGATGCCGTATCATTCCTGAAATCCGGCAGACAATATGATCTCATCTTCGTAGATCCGCCTTATGATTCCGAACTTTATGACGAAGTCCTGCCAGTCATCAATTCATTTGACTTATTAACGCCGGGTGGTATAATAATTGTCGAATCCAAAAAGGAGAGAATTCTCCCGGAATTATCTGGAAATTACCGCAGAAATCGGGATTATTTCTACGGAAAAGTGAAGATTACCAAATACGTCAAGGAGATTTAACTCATGAGCATCGCCATCTGCCCCGGAAGCTTTGACCCGATTACTTTGGGGCACCTGAATATTATCCGCCGCACCTCGCATATTTTCGACGAAGTGATTGTCTGCATTATGCACAATGCTTCCAAAACTTCTCCGATGTTCTCTGTTGAGGAGAGAATGGAGATGTGTAAAAAGGCAGTTTCCCGTTATCCCAACGTCCGTGTGGAGACGTACAGCGGCCTTCTCGCCGACTATGCAAAGCAATACCCCGGCGCCGTAGTTGTAAAGGGACTCCGTGCCGTTTCGGATTTTGAATATGAATTTCAGATGAATCAGATAAACAAAAATCTGAATCCTCAGTTGGAAACCATGTTCCTGACGTCAGACGGAAAGTATACCTTTTTGTCCTCATCCCTGGTCAGAGAAATGGCCGCATACGGTGCCAATCTGAAGGGACTGGTTCCGGATGAAATTATCGAAGACATCAATACGAAGGCAATTCAATGGAGGAGCAAATAATGGAAAACAATAACGATATTATCGAACTGCTGGATCTTCTCTACGGGATGGTCAATGAGGCCTGGAGCGTTCCACTCGGCAATGACAAATGCATTATTGAGAGAGAAAAAGCCATCGACATTATCAATGACATCAAGGCAAATCTGCCGACGTCCATTGCAGAATCCAAACGTCTGGTTTCGGCTCGCGACGAATTTATCGGAAACGCAAAGCGGGAAGCAGAATCTCTGCGCAGAAGCGCTGAAGAACAGTCTGCCCGGCTGGTAAACGAGCAGGAAGTTCTGAAGATTGCCCAACAGCAGGCGGATGAAATTCTGAACAATGCCGAGAAGAAAAGCGCGGAGCTTCGCCGCGTTGCCGGAGAGTATGTAGACCAGCTGATGAGAAATGCCGAGGAATCCCTGAATGCCGCATTGGAGAACGTAAAGCGTACGCAGGGCGCGTTCCGCCAGAATTCTGTAGCGATGGACGCCAAAGCACCGGAGAAAGCGGCAGAGCCGGAAATTCTCGAAGAAGATGGGCAGGAAGCGCCCCGTGCGAAGGCAAACAAGCTGACGCAGGCCGTGGAGCGGAGAAAAGCTACGCCTCCGGATCTGGATGACGAAAGCAAGTGGCTTTCAAAGTAAGAAATAAGAAACTGCAAAACCGCCCGGAAGGGCGGTTTGTCTGTATTTGTGTGTATTCAGGAGACAGAGATGAAGAAAATAACAGTCGGAATCCTGGCCCATGTGGATTCCGGGAAAACAACACTGATGGAATCTTTGCTGTATCAGACAGGAACGATTCGCCGTCTCGGCAGAGTGGATCACGGCGACTCCTATCTCGATGACGATGCCTTTGAGCGGGAACATGGTATTACCGTGTTTTCCAAAATGGTGCATTTCTCCTGGAAGGATACCGAGTTTACCGTGATTGACACGCCGGGGCATACGGATTTTTCTTCCGAGATGGAACGGTGCCTGCAGGTATTGGATTATGCAGTTCTTGTTGTCTCCGGCAAGGACGGGGTGCAGGCAAATACGAGAATTCTCAGCAGTATTCTCGAAAAATACCGTATCCCTTGCTTTGTCTTTATTTCAAAAATGGATATTTCCTTTCTTCCGAAAGAGGAAATCCTGTCGCAGCTGACAGAATACCTCGGACCGGGCTACACGGAACTGACGGAAGAGTCTTATGAATCCGTTGCCATGTTGGATGAAGAGGCGTTCAATGAATATCTGGATACACAATCTGTTACTAAGGGGACGATGATTCGCCTGATTCAGGAACGGAAGCTGTTTCCGTGTATTTTTGGCTCTGCAATGAAACTGATGAACGTTGATGATTTGCTTGACGCACTGAATGATTATACGGCGGAGCCCGGTTATTTGCCCGACTTCTCTGCCAGAGTCTTCAAAATTTCCCGGGACGGAAAAGGAAACCGGCTCACGTTTGCCAAGATTCTCGGTGGTAAGCTGACTGTCAGGGACGAAATCGGCAGCGAAAAAATCAGCCAGATACGCATCTATAACGGCTCCCGTTTCGAGCAGGTGAATACCGTAACGGCAGGGGACGTGTGTGCCCTCACAGGTCTGGAAAATACGAAACCGGGAGAGGGATTGGGTGAAGCGACCGAGGACAGCGTGTCATATTTCATGCCTGCTTTTTCGTATAGCGTCAGACTGCAAAACGGACTGAATGAAAAAGACGCCATGCAAATGCTGCGGGAACTGGAGGAGGAAGAACCTCAGCTGGAAGTTTTTTGGAATGCACAGGCAAAGGAAATACGCATCATGCTGCAGGGAACGATTCAGGCGGATAATATCATCTGTCGGATGCGTGAGAGGTTCGGAGCGGATATTTCCTTTGAAAACGGGAGCATTCTCTATAAGGAAACAATCTGTGATGCGGTGGAAGGAGTCGGCCACTATGAGCCACTGAAACACTATGCCGAAGTCCACCTGCTTCTGGAGCCGCTGGAGAGAAATCGAGGCCTGGAATTCATCTGCGATATTTCACAGGACGAATTAGCTCAAAACTGGCAGAATCTCATCCTTACGCACCTGAAAGAAAAACAGCATCTCGGAGTTCTTCTCGGCGCACCGCTGTCTGACGTCCGCATTTCTCTGCTGGCGGGAAAGGCGCATGAAAAGCATACGGAGGGCGGAGACTTCCGGGAGGCAACTTACCGGGCGGTGCGCCAGGGATTGATGAAAACCCGCAGCTTACTCCTGGAGCCGGAATACGAGTTTACGCTGGAGGTGCCGGAAGACTGCATCGGCAGAGCACTGAACGACCTGCATATGATGGGCGGGAAAATCGAACCTATGAAACGGGTTGGAAGTACTGCCGTGATTTCAGGCAGAGTGCCTGTTTCACAGATGACCGATTATCAGAAGCAGTTGGCAATCTATTCTTCCGGGAGAGGATGCCTGAGCTGTGTCCCGTGCGGATATGTTGCATGCGGCAATCAGGAGGAAATTGTAAATCGATTCTCTTATTCTCCCCAGGCAGACCTCGACAATTCTCCGGACAGCATTTTCTGCGTTCACGGTGCGGGAGTTGTCATTCCGTGGAATGAAGTGGACAATCATTGCCACGTGAAAATAAAAAAATAAAATTCATTTAACACAAGAAATTGTAGCACTGTTTCTCAGGGGATACATCCTGTTGTAATCTCAGGAAAATAACACGAAAAAAGCTCCGTTTTTGACAAAAGAAGACTAAAAATTACAAAACAATTATATTGCAAATTATTATGTAAACACATATTATTTTTGCAGAAAGTGGTTGAATGTGGTGGAAAATGGGGTAAATGTCAATGACCGGAGAATACAGACACAGCTTGGATACTAAGGGCAGGATTTTCATTCCTTCCAAGATTCGGGAAGAGATCGGTGATATATTATACGTAACAATTTCTATGGATCGGTGTCTCTGCGCCTTCAGCAATGAAGACTGGAATGCACTGTCGGAAAAGGTCTCGGCGATGCCGTACGTCAAGCAGCGAAGAATGCGGCCGCTGTTTGCCTATGCGGCAAAATGCGAGCTGGATGCACAGGGAAGGGCTCTGCTTCCGCAGCATCTTCGGGATTATGTCGGGCTGAACAAGAATGTTACAGTTGTCGGATGCAATAACCATATCGAGTTCTGGGACAGCGACAGTTGGAACGCCGTCTTTACGGAAGAACTGACACCGGAGAATATTGCTTCTGTGATGGAGGAGCTTAACATCTGAATGGAAAAAAAAGAACATATTTCCGTCCTGTTGGATGAATGTATTGACAATCTGAACATCAACCCCAGTGGCGTCTACGTAGACGGGACTCTCGGACTGGGAGGTCATTCCAAGCAAATCGTATCTAAGCTTACCGACGGTAAGCTTATTTGTATAGATAAGGACCAGAGTGCGATTGACTATGCTTCCGAGCTTTTGAAAGACTATGCTGATCGATTGGTTTTCGTGCATGATGATTTCCGTAATACCGCAGAGGTTCTGCGTGAACTGGGGTATACCGGGGTTAACGGCATGCTGTTTGATTTGGGAGTATCCTCCCCGCAACTGGATGAAGCGGAACGCGGATTCTCTTATATGCAGGATGCCCCTCTGGACATGAGAATGGACCGATCTTCCTCACTGACAGCTTATGATATCGTAAACGGTTATGCGGAGGACGAACTCGTCAGAATTCTCTTTGAATTCGGAGAGGAGAAGTTCGCCAGAAGAATTGCTTCCGCAATTGTCCGGGAACGCGAAGCTGCCCCGATTCCATCTACCTCAGCTTTGGTGGACATCATCAAAAAAGCGCTGCCGGCTCCAGCCCTGCGTGAGAAACAGCATCCCGCTAAAAGAACATTCCAGGCAATCCGAATTGCTGTCAACGATGAGCTGAGTGCCATATCAGACATGATGAATACTGCACCGGATCTGCTGGCAATAGGCGGGAGACTATGTGTCATCTCCTTTCATTCCCTGGAAGACAGAATCGTTAAAAATAAAATCAACGCGAGAGAAAACGGGTGCACCTGCCCGCGAGAGGCACCTGTTTGTACCTGCGGATTCGTACGGACGCTGAAAAGTGTTTCCCGAAAACCGATTCTCCCGACAGAAGAGGAAATCGATGAAAATCCGCGCGCCAGAAGCGCAAAACTCAGAGTTGCAGAACGAGTATAAGAATGAAACTGTGTCAATTGCTTGAAAAAGTAAAAATACAATTCACCAACGCAGATTTGGAAATGGATATTTCCGGTATTTGCTATGATTCGAGAAAAGCAATGCCCGGATATGTTTTCGTAGCTGTGAAGGGGATTCACGTCGACGGAAACCGATTTATTGAAAGCGCTGTCGGAGCCGGCTGCAAGGTCGTCATCTGCGAAGAAGTACCGCAGATTTCCTGCAGCTATGTTCAGGTCAGCGACGCCAGAAAAGCACTTGCTGCAATCAGCTGCGCATTCTATGATTATCCCGCAGGGAAAATGAAAGTGATCGGTATTACCGGCACCAGCGGAAAAACGACAACAACGCATCTCGTGAAGCATATTATTGAAGCAACGACAGGGGAGAAGGTTGGCCTTGTCGGTACGAACGGGAATATGATTGGAGACGAGTTTGTTCATACGGAGTATACTACTCCGGAAAGTCTGGAACTGCAGGAGCTTTTTTCCCGCATGGTTGCTGCCGACTGTACCTATGCTGTCATGGAAGTGTCATCGCATTCTCTTTGTCTTGACAGGGTATATGGTATTCCTTTTGCAACGGCAGCGTTTACCAACCTGTCCCAGGATCATCTGGACTTCCACGGGACTATGGAAGAATATGCCAGACAAAAGAAAAAGCTTTTCTCCATGTGTAAACGTTCCTGTTTCAATCTGGATGACAGGTGGTCAGCCTTTCTGATGGACAACATTTCCTGCCCGATACTGACGACTTCTGCAGAAGATGAAAAGGCGTCTCTGCTTGCTGAAGATATTATCCTCGATTCAAAGGGAGTTTCATTCACTGTCAGGTACTGCGAAGAAACAGAACAGATTTCACTGGCAATTCCCGGCGGATTCTCTGTCTACAATGCACTGACGGCGATTTCTGTTTGCCTTTCGGAAGGATTATCTCTGAAGAGCTGCGCTGAAGCGCTGAAGTCTGCCTCCGGAGTCAAAGGCAGAGTCGAGGCTGTGCCTACAGACGGAGATTACAGCATCATTATCGATTATTCACATAAACCGGACGCGCTGGAAAAGGTCCTGCTGACGCTCCGGCCGATTACCAGAGGGAGACTGATCTGCCTCTTCGGCTGCGGCGGAGACAGAGACAAACTGAAACGGCCGATTATGGCAGAGGTCGCAGCAGACCACTCAGACTATGTGATTGTTACTTCCGATAATCCGAGAACGGAAGATCCCGACGAAATCATTTCGGAGATTGTTCGGGGGTTTGAAGGCAAAAACACACCGTTTGAAACGGAGTGCGACAGAATTACAGCAATTCATAGAGCTATTGACATGGTTCAGCCCGGTGATGTAATATTACTTGCCGGTAAAGGGCACGAGGATTATCAGGTCATTGGGCACGAGAAGCATGATATGGATGAGCGTAAAATCGTCTCAGAATACCTGATCTCCAGAACAGTGAAGTATTAAGGATTCATTCTATGAGTATTAAGCTGATTACAGCATTCGTACTTGCACTTCTGTTTTCTACTCTCTTCGGGAAGTACTATATTCCTTGGCTGGTGAAGCAGAAGGCGGGGCAAAAGATCAAAGAAATAGGACCGCGCTGGCACATGGATAAAAGCGGAACGCCGACGATGGGCGGGCTGATTTTTATTCTTGCCACTCTCTTTGTGTTGCTGACAGTGGGATTCGAGAGCATGTTGCAGGGCAGGTACCTGCATCTGTTTGTGTTTCTTTTTGCTTTGGTATTTGGCGCTATCGGCTTTTTGGATGACTGGGAAAAGATTAAAAAGAAGCAGAATCTCGGTCTGAAAGCCGGCCCTAAATTTCTTCTGCAGTTGATTGCGGCACTTCTGTTTATTTTTCTTATGAAAAAGTTCGGATATGTCGGGAGCGATTTGTATATTCCTTTTTTCAATGTTTCGGTTTCCGTTCCCCAGTGGCTTTATTTTGTGCTGTCGGCCTTTATCATTGTTGGCGGTGTGAATTCCGTCAACATTACCGACGGAATTGACGGCCTGGCAACGGGTACGGCGATGCCCGTGATGCTGTTTTTTGTCGCGGTCTGTTTTTTGACCGGTGGAAAGTATTACGAACTGGGCATTTTTGCTTCCGCCATGTTGGGCGGACTTGCCGGATTCCTGTATTATAATTTCAATCCTGCAAAGGTATTTATGGGTGATACGGGTTCTCTGTTTCTGGGCGGAGCTATTGTTGCACTTGCATATGGCTATGACATGCCACTCATTTTAATCACCCTCGGCATCATGTTCATTCTGGAGACCTTGTCTGATATTATTCAGGTCTTCTACTTCAAGATTACGCATGGGAAGCGTGTTTTCAAGATGGCACCGTTCCATCACCATCTGGAGCTTGGCGGCTTCCTTGGTCATAAATGGAAAGAACGTGAGATCTTTGCCATGTTTACAGGCGTATCTGTTCTTTTCGCTGTTATTTCTTTTATTGGGATTTATGCCAGAAACTGGCAGTATTGATTCGATGAGATTTGTTTTTACTTGCGGCGGAACAGCGGGACATATCAACCCGGCACTGGCCGTCGCTCTTTATTTGAAGGAAAACTGTCCGGATTCCGAATTCCTTTTTATAGGGGCAAAGAATATGATGGAAATGGAATTGGTTCCCAGAGAAGGATACCGGATTGAGGGAGTTGAAATCACCAATTTGAGCAGAGAAATCAGCTGGAACGGGCTGTCGCATAATATCCAAACTGCGAAGAACATCGTTTCCAGTCTGAGGGAGGCCCGAAGCATTCTGAAGGAATTCCAACCGGATGTTGTCATTGGCACTGGGGGATATGTATGCTACCCGGTTATCAGAGCGGCTCATGCGCTGGGGATTCCGACAGTTGTTCATGAAAGCAATGCGACACCTGGCCTGACAACGAAACTCCTTTCGCAGTATGCAGACAGAATCCTTGTCGGAGTCGAGGATTGCAGAAATGAATTCCATGACAAAGAGAAAGTCCTCGTCACCGGGACACCGGTTCGTGGCAGTTTCTTCAGATATACAAAGGAATCAGCCAAAGAAGAACTGAAATTGGAAAATCAGTCGGTTGTTCTTTCCGTGTGGGGGAGCTTGGGCTCCGCGTTCATGAATCGGATTGTTCTGGAGATGGTTCCGAATCTGGCCGGAATTTCCATGGGACGACTCCGCTTTATCCATGTTACCGGTACGCAGTATTACGATGATTTCATGGCGGAATTATTAACAGTTCTTCCGGATTTTGAAGATTACGGTATCTCCGTTTATGCGTATATGCACGATATGCCGCGCATGATGTCGGCAGCGGATCTGATTATCTGCCGAGCCGGTGCTTCCACTTTATCTGAACTTTGCTATGCAGGAAAACCTGCAATATTGGTTCCGTCTCCGAATGTGACAAATAACCATCAGGAAAAGAATGCCAGAGTGTTGGAAAAGAACGGCGGCTCGGAGGTTATGCTTGAGAGCGAAATAACAAGTGAAAACCTTCTTCAGAAGATTGAAGCTTTAGTATCCGATTGTGTTAGACTGGAATCGATGGGAAATCATATGAAATCACTTTTTAAGCAGAATTCTTCGGAATTGATTGGACAGACCATCCTCAGCCTTGGAAATCATTAAGATGTCAAAACTTTCGGAATTGCAAAAATTCTATAAAAAGCCTGCAAGGAACAAGACCAATTTCAGCGGCCCGATTGTTTTCGTTATTGTTGTTGTGGCTGTGATTTTTGTCATGTCTGTAATGTTTCGCGTTTCCGATATCCGTGTAAACGGTAACACGCACTATACAGACAATGAGATTATCAATGCCATCGACATTGAAGAGGGAGACAATCTGTTCTTCTTTGACAGATTTGCAGCCATCAGCAGAGTGTTTGCCAAGTTGCCGTATGTGGAAGAAGTCACGGTAACCAGAAACTTGCCGAACCGCGTCATCATCGACGTTGTTGAGAGCAAGGCGGTGGCTTTTATACCTTTGGGCGCAGAATACTGGACAATCGATAAGAACTGTAAGGTACTTGGAAAGGCAGCTGAAGGTGAAGAGGCAGAACTGGTTGAAATTATAGGATTTCATCCGGGTACACTGTTTATTAATGAACCGCTGACGACTGCAGACGGGGAACAGAGACCGGTAGAGCATCTGACGGCAATTTTGCAGCAGATTCTCAGCAGAAACCTGATTGGTACGATTACCAGGGTAGACATGACCAATGTAAATTCGGTTATTCTATATTACGGAAATGATTATACGGTGAAGTTAGGCGATCCGTATGGAACAGACCACAAGTTTGCTATGATCGTATCCTGCGTCTCCAAGCTTTTGCCTGGCGATACCGGTGTTATTGATGTTACAGATGCAGCGACTTGCCACTTTATCCCGCATTAAATTACAAAATAATTACAAATCTATTGACTATTGTTTTAAATTGTAATAATATAAGGCAAACATGTGTTTGCAGGAGGCAAATCCTATGGATTATAAGACAGAATCCGGTCCGGAAAATGTGGTTACAATAAAGGTAATAGGCGTCGGCGGCGCAGGAAATAACGTCGTCAACAGGATGGTCAAAGCCGGGACGAAAGGCGTCGAGTTTGTTGCCGTCAATACTGATAAACAGGCGTTGGCTGTTTCCAATGCAGGACAGAAAATTCAGATTGGTGAAAAAACTACGCGCGGACAGGGCGCAGGCTCGGATCCTGAAATCGGCAAAAAAGCCGCAGAAGAAAGCAGAAGCAATATTCAGCACGTTGTGGAAAATGCGGATATGGTTTTTGTTACAGCCGGAATGGGCGGAGGAACAGGGACCGGAGCAGGTCCTCTGGTAGCGCAGATTGCCCGCGAAGCCGGTGTTCTTACGGTAGGTGTTGTAACGAAGCCTTTCAAGTTTGAAGGAAAGCGTCGCTTGGATCAGGCAAATATTGGAATTCAGGAAATGCTGGGCAATGTTGACTCTCTCCTGATTATTCCTAATGACCGTCTGAAGTATGCAACAGATCAGAAGATTACGCTGGCAAATGCGTTTGAGATTGCGGATGACGTTCTCCAGCAGGCTGTTTCCAGCATTTCCGGTCTTATCAAGAATACCGGTTTCATCAATCTGGATTTTGCCGACGTCAGCTGCATTATGAAAAATGCGGGATTTGCCCATATGGGCAATGGACGCGCTGAAGGGAAGAATAAGGCAGAAGATGCAGCGAAGATGGCCATCTCTTCTCCATTGATGGAAACGTCCATCAATGGTGCAAAGGGTGTTCTGATAAATATTACAGGTTCAGAAGATATGTCTCTTGAAGATGTGGAGGCGGCAGCGAACCTGGTTCAGGAAGCTGCTCATCCTGAGGCCAATATCATATTTGGTGCAAGCTTTGATTCCTCCCTTAAAGATGAAATCAGCGTAACCGTGATTGCTACGGGTTTTGATGATAATCCTAACGCTGACTTTTCTGTTCCTTCCTATTCCAATTCTGCCAAATCCTCTTCCAATCCTTCAATTGCCATGCCGATTTTCAATACAGCGCCGACGGATGAACCCGTAATCCCGATTATGCCTTCCCTTAATAAGGAACGCGAGGAAAAGCCGGCTGCGGTTGAAATCAGTTCTGTAAAGGAAGATTTGCCGAAGGCAGAACCGATTAAGCCGGTTATGACGGAAATAAAGGAAGAAAAGGCTCAGAATATTGCGGAGCAAAAGCAGGATGCCGACAAGTCGGCTCCGGAAGATCCTTTCGATTCGATATTTAAAATATTCAATACCAAATAAAACCCGGTATTCCCGGGTTTTTCTTTTGAAACAGCATGAAAAAATTTTTCTCGCATTTTATAGAGCTTTATATGGAGCACAGAATTCCGATGTCTGCGGCAGCGCTGTCATATTATATTACGATGACGTTTTTCCCAATTGTGATTTGTATATATACGATGCTGGGAAACAGCTTTGAGAGCGCAGTACGCGGTGTGGAATTACTGTCCAGTGTGATGCCGGATTCCACCGTTGACTACGTGATGAAATTCTTGACCTATGTCTCGGAGAATTACAGCATCGCCATGATGCTGCTTGCTCTTTCGGTCATTATCATTACTTCTTCTGCTGCATTTCGGTCCATTGAAAATACCATCGGGAGGATGCAGGGCGGCAGAAGATTTGAGGGTTATGCATTTTTCGTAACCAGTATTTTTACGGCATTGCTGTTTCTGGCTACGGTGTATCTGGGAATTATTGCCATGTTCTTTGGGGAGACACTTTTGAATTACGTCAATGATCTGTTTCCTTCTGTGGATATTTCGGGAGGCTGGCGATATCTCAGGTTTCTCATTTTGTTTCTCATAGCCTTTGTCATTATTTGGCTGATATATGAACTGTGCAAGAGAAAAGAGGACAGATATCCCACATTTTACGGTGCACTGATTTCCACTGCCGGTCTGGTGCTGTTGTCTTTTATCTTTTCCATTTTTATCAATTCGTCAATTAAATACCCGGTGGTGTATGGATCTCTGGCAAGCGTGATTCTTCTGATGTTTTGGCTGTATTGCTGTTGTCAGGCAATTTATATCGGTGCAACATTTAATATTACAATTCATGATTTTCGGAAAAAAAATCAATGAGGCAAATGCCTCATTGATTAATTTTATTCAGGATTGCGATAATCGTCATCGCTGCTTTTTTGAGTTCTTCCTTGTCATCTTCGGTTATCATCGTTTCCAAACGATCATTGAAACGGGAATATGTTTCCGTCTTTACTGCCTCGATCTTATCGTAACCGGCTTTCGTCAGCCTGATATTGACGTGCGTTCTGTTATCCGGAGATTCGAAACGTTCTGCAAAACCGTCACGAACAATGCCGGAAACCGCACGCGTAGCCTGCTCTTTTGATGAGGACAAATATTCGGAAACCTGACTCATATTCATGGAGCCCTTGTAATAAAGAGCAATCATGATTACAGCCTGTGACTTTGTGATACCAAATTCTTTCTTAATGTCCGATAAAGAGAAAAACTTCTGCGCCATCGGAAGAATCCAGAGAAGGGGAACATCTTCCCGAATTGAAAAAGACATGCACACACCTCATTTCTTACTAAGAAAATATATATACAAAACAGAAATCTGTCAAGGCAATAGTCAGGAAACAGAATTTTAAGTGAAAAATATGCACAAAAATTCTTGATTTTTTTTGTGTAATCTGCTAATATTCTTTTTTGCCTGAGCTTACTCGGGTATTTAGTTGTGGAAAGGAGGAAAATAATGCCGACATTTAACCAACTGGTGAGAAAAGGCAGAGAAAAGGTCACTTACAAGAGCACTTCTCCTGCAATGCAGAAGGGCCTGAATACGATTAAGAATCGTGAGACCAACCTGAGCTCTCCTCAGAAGCGTGGTGTATGCACTGCAGTTCGTACATCCACTCCTAAGAAGCCTAACTCGGCTCTGCGTAAGATCGCCCGTGTCCGCTTGACAAATGGTTATGAAGTAACTGCTTACATTCCCGGTATCGGTCATAATCTTCAGGAGCACTCCGTCGTTATGATTCGTGGTGGCCGTGTGAAGGACCTTCCTGGTGTTCGTTATCACATTATTCGTGGTACTTTGGATGCTCAGGGTGTTGAAGGTAGAAAGCAGGCCCGCTCCAAGTATGGTGCAAAGAGGCCCAAGGTTAAAAAGTAATTTCATCAACAGGTTAAGTAGACTTAGCCCTGTGTTTAATATATAAGTTAAACCTCAGGGCGCAACAGTGTAGAAACACTGAGTACCGATGATCACATTTTTTAATGAAGGAGGGAAGCAACGTGCCTAGAAGAGGTAATGTGCCCAAAAGAGAAATATTGCCCGATCCTATGTATAATTCCGTTTTAGTTACCAAGCTGATTAACGGTGTTATGCTCGACGGCAAGAAGGGTGTTGCTCAGAAGGTTGTCTATGATGCTTTCGATATCATCAAGGAAAAGACCGGTAAGGAGCCCCTTGATGCTTTTTCTGAAGCTATGAACAACATTATGCCCGCTCTGGAAGTCAAGGCTCGTCGTGTCGGTGGTGCAACCTATCAGGTTCCTATCGAAGTTCGGCCCGCCCGTCGCCAGACTCTGGCTTTGCGCTGGCTCGTAGATTATTCTCGCAAGCGCAGTGAAAAGACCATGAAAGAACGCCTTGCAGGCGAGATCATGGACGCATGCAACAACACCGGCGCTTCTGTAAAGAAACGCGAAGATATGCATAAAAACGCAGAAGCAAATAAAGCTTTTGCACATTTCAGATGGTAAGATATGCCGCGTAAGTATTCACTGGAGAAAACAAGGAATATTGGAATCATGGCGCATATTGATGCCGGGAAGACTACGACAACAGAACGTATTCTATTCTATACCGGTGTCAATTACAAGCTCGGCGAGACGCATGAAGGTACTGCTACCATGGACTGGATGGAACAGGAGCAGGAGAGAGGTATTACAATTACCTCTGCTGCTACCACCTGTTTTTGGAACGATACCAGAATCAACATCATTGACACACCGGGGCACGTGGATTTTACCGCGGAAGTCGAACGCTCGCTGCGAGTTCTCGATGGCTGCGTAACAGTTTTATGTGCCAAGGGTGGTGTGGAACCTCAGTCCGAGACGGTCTGGAGACAGGCGGATCATTATTGTGTTCCGCGAATGATATACGTCAACAAGATGGATATCACGGGAGCAGACTACTTCAATGTTCTCGATATGGTGCACGACCGGCTGAAGTGCAATGCAGTTCCAATTCAGCTTCCGATAGGTTCTGAGGATACCTTTAAAGGTATTGTTGATCTTGTGGATATGAATGCCCGCATATTCTATGATGACCTGGGAAATGATATGCGTACTGAGGAAATCCCCTCGGATATGATGGAGTTGGCTCAGGAATACCATCAGAAACTCCTGGAGTCCGTTTCCGACTTTGATGATGAGATTATGGAAGCTTATCTGGAAGGGAATGAGATTCCGAAGGATAAAATTAAAAGTGCGATAAGAAAAGCCACATGCGCCGTGAAAATGGTACCGGTAACATGCGGTACATCTTATAAGAATAAAGGTGTTCAGAAGCTCCTTGATGCCATTGTTGACTACATGCCTTCACCGCTGGATGTTCCTCCAATTGAAGGAATCAATCCGAAATCCGGTGATACGGAGTCAAGAGAAGCAGATGATGAGGCACCGTTCTCCGCACTTGCATTTAAGATTATGTCCGATCCCTATGTCGGCCGGCTGTCGTTCTTCAGAGTGTATTCCGGGACTTTGGAAACAGGGTCAACGTGTATGAACTCGACGAAAGGCCAACGCGAGAGGATGGGCAGAATCCTTCAGATGCATGCAAATCACAGGGAGGATATTGAAAAAGTATACTCGGGCGATATCGCTGCGGTTGTCGGATTGAAGAATACGACGACGGGTGACACACTCTGTGATGACAAGCATCAGGTTATTCTGGAGAGTATGGAGTTCCCGGAGCCGGTAATTCGGGTTGCCATTGAGCCTAAAACAAAAGCCGGCCAGGAGAAAATGGCCATTGCGCTTCAGAAGCTTTCAGAGGAAGATCCTACTTTCAAGACCTATACTGATGAGGAAACCGGTCAGACGATTATTGCCGGAATGGGTGAACTTCACCTGGAGATTATCGTTGATCGTTTGCTGAGAGAGTTTAAGGTGGAAGCAAATGTAGGTAAACCTCAGGTTTCCTATAAAGAAACAATTCGTAATTCTGCTACTGTGGATACCAGATACGCTCGTCAGACAGGCGGTAAAGGTCAGTTCGCTCATGTGAAGCTGATGATTGAGCCAAATGAAAGCGGTAAAGGGTACGAGTTCATCAACAAGGTTACCGGCGGTGCTATCCCGAAGGAATTTATTCCTTGTGTTGATCAGGGAATTCAGGGAGCAATGCTTTCCGGAATTCTCGGAGGATATCAGGTCGTCGACATCAAGGCAACACTGCTGGACGGATCGTTTCATGAAGTTGACTCTTCCGAACTTGCATTTAAGATTTGCGGGAGCATGGCTTTCAAGGAAGCCTGTGAAAAGGCAAATCCGACTTTGCTGGAACCTATTATGAAGGTTGTTGTTACATCCCCTGAAGAATACATGGGCGATGTTATCGGCGACATCAATTCCCGAAGAGGTCAGATTACTGGGACGGATATCAGAAACGGCGTTGTGCAGATTGAAGCAAAAGTGCCGCTTTCCACGATGTTCGGGTATGCGACGGACCTCAGAAGTAAAACGCAGGGCAGGGCCTCCTATGTTATGGAGCCGAGCTGCTTTGTAGAATTACCAAAATCCTTGCAGGATAAATTAGTGATTAAAAATTATTTTTAAAAAGTCTTATTTGGAGGAAAATAAAATGGCAAAACAGATGTATAACAGATCCAAGCCCCACGTAAACATCGGCACCATCGGTCATATTGACCACGGCAAGACTACTACTACTGCAGCAATTACCAAGTACCTTGCAATGAAGGGACAGGCAGCCTATACTGATTATTCATCCATTGATAAGGCTCCTGAAGAGAGAGAACGCGGTATTACTATTAATACTGCTCACGTTGAGTACGAAACTGATAATCGTCACTATGCACACGTTGACTGCCCGGGTCATGCTGACTACATTAAGAACATGATTACCGGCGCAGCTCAGATGGACGGCGCAATTCTTGTTATCGCTGCATCTGATGGCCCTATGGCTCAGACTCGTGAACATCTTCTTCTTGCACGTCAGGTTAACGTTCCTTCCGTTCTTGTTTTCCTTAACAAGTGCGACCAGGTTGACGATGATGAACTCCTCGAGCTGGTTGAAATGGAAGTTCGCGAACTGCTTGACTTCTACGGTTTCCCTGGAGACGATACTCCTATCGTTCGCGGAAGCGCTCTGAATGCACTCGTCAGCGAAAGCAATGACCCCAATGCTCCTGAGTATGCATGCATTAAAGAGCTTATGGATGCTGTTGACAGCTGGATTCCCACTCCGGATCGTAAAGCTGACCAGCCGTTCCTTATGCCTATCGAGGACGTTTTCACTATTTCCGGACGTGGCACTGTTGTTACCGGCCGTGTAGAGCGTGGCACTGTTAAGATCGGCGACAAGGTTCAGATCGTTGGCCTGAAGGATGAGTCCACCGATACCACTGTTACCGGCACCGAGATGTTCCACAAGACTCTCGAGTATGCAGAAGCCGGCGATAACGTAGGTTGCCTGCTCCGCGGTATTGACAAGAAGTCTGTTGAACGTGGCCAGGTTCTTGCCGCTCCCAACAGCATTAAGCCCCTCACCAAGTTCAAGGGTCAGGTTTATGTCCTCTCCAAGGAAGAAGGCGGCCGTCATACCCCGTTCTTCAACAACTATCGTCCTCAGTTCTATTTCCGCACCACTGACGTTACCGGCGTCATCAATCTCCCCGAAGGTGTTGAGATGTGCATGCCTGGTGATAACGTTGATATGGATGTTGAGCTGATTACTCCTATTGCTATCGAGAACGGTCTTCGTTTTGCTATCCGTGAGGGTGGCCGTACCGTTGGCTCCGGCGTAGTTGTTGGTATCAACGAATAATTTAAACTTTCTATTAAAACCACCCTTTTAGGGTGGTTTTTTTTTATCATTTATGTTATATTTTCCCTTGTTATGAATAAAAAAACAAGAAAAAAAATCAGTCAGATATTAGACAGAATCCTTGGCTTTTGTATTGCCACGGCATTTGTATTAGGCTTTTTCGGTCTTGGCCTTGGTGAAGTATGTGTCAACGGGTCGCCTGCCCTCAGAAGCAAGTTTATCAGTACTTTTTCCGAATCCCGACGATTCGGTTTTGTACCGCATATTTTCCTGACCGACGAAGAAGTAGACGATTTAGGTTCATATTATACTGGAATGTACTCTGCTGCCGGTGTTGTTACGGATGTATCGCTGGTGGAAAAACCTGCTGAAACGGTTGATGATAACGGTACTGATGAATACGGCCTTACATACGTTGATGGAATCAACTACTCTGAAATTCGTTATAAGGGTTCGACCTTTTATATGTTAACGGTTCTTGATCCTACGAGAGTTTTCGTTGGGATGCCGGATTCGTATGGCGGATATGGTCTGGTTCTTGAGGATATGGTGAAAAAGTATGACGCCATCGGAGGGATCAATGCCGGCGCTTTTATTGATTATTCCGGAGCAGGAACCGGTGGAGATCCGGCGGGAATAACCATAATTGACGGTGTCTTCTATAACGAGGAAGAAACCGGTTCTGTAGCAGGTTTGACCGAGGACGGTATCCTTTATTGCGGGTTTTATAATGATCAGGCTTGCAGGACGTTTGGCTTTAAGTATGCAGTTTCCTTTAATCCTGTGCTGATTATCAACGGTGTTGAAGTCGGTGAGGATTCTCTGGAAGGGGGTATCAACCCCCGTACTTGCATCGGGCAGAGAGCAGACGGTGCCATTGTCATGATTGCAGTCGACGGACGGCAGGCATATTCCGTCGGCGTTTCTCAGAAAGACTGTGCGGATTTCCTGCTCAGTTATGGTGTCATCAATGCAATCAATATGGACGGCGGATCGTCTACCTGTATGTATTATAACGGAGAACTCCGAAACCATCCGAGCGGAGCTGCCGGCGGTACAAGATATCTTCCTACGGCCTGGCTTGTGAAATAAGGGGTAGCTATGACTTCAAAACAAAAGCGAAGCAGAAAGAGATACTTTACAATCCTTATAATTTACACGATTCTCCTGAGTGTTGCGGCCGGCTTTGTTCTCATAAAAGTCCGTCAGTACGGGGAAGAACTCGATGGGGCTGAAGTCAGCTATGCGCTGAATGATTATATGGAGCAGATTAACAACACTAAGTGGGACGACAGTGTGAAAATTGCGGCAGATCGGCTGGCAGGAGAGTTTCAGGACAGCAGTTCTGCGGAGAACTCCGTTCGGGAGTTCCTGGCGAAAGACAGGATTGTTTTCACGAACGCGGTTGCTTCCGGTTCCGTGGAAAAGCAAAAGTTTAAGTTGTGCTGTCAGGGAATGGAAATAGGTACGGTCACATTCAGACAGAACAAGAATGTTAATTTGAATTTCCCGTCTTTTGAGCTTTATCCTTGGGAATTTGATTCTGATGAGTTTAATTTTGAATTCCTGAAAAACGGGAGTTTTTCCGTCGAAATTCCTGCAACATTCACACTGAAGCTGAACGGCGAAGCAGTAGGGGAAGAGTTTATTACTGAGAAGGATATTCATTATGACGTCCTGGAACGGTACTATGCAGAATATCCTGGACTTCCTACCAAAGTCCGCTATGAGATTGACGGATTTATAGGTTCAGCAGATACGGAAATATTGGATGCAAGTGGCAACCATTTTGATATCGACCCATCGAAAGACGATATGCAGTTTGTTGAACCCTGTCCAGCCAATGAGGTCAGTGCACTGCAATCTTTCATGGAGAATGGATTTGCTGAGGCATATGAAAAGTTTTGGGGGACAAAATGGGTTGATATAACTTACCCGACGCTGTTGCCCTATGTCAAGATGGGCAGTGCTTTGCAGCAGGATATGTACACCTATACTTTAGATGCTGCAACATGGGTTCATACAAACAGTGTTGTAATCAATTCTATGAGTTTTAATTATGCACTGTCTCTTGGCGGGGGTGTCTATGTGGTGTCTGAATCTGTTAACTCCACAGCTTATGCTGATTATAAAACTGTGGAAGAATCAAGTGATGTAGTCGTACTTGTTGTGTATGATAATGAAAGCGGCCAGTATCTGGCAATTGACAGAGCATGAGTGATGTTTTTGAAAATGTAGCAATTGTTTTACCGTCATTGGACCCCGACGCTAAATTCGTCGGGGTCGTCGACGGTTTGCTGAGTTCCGGTTTCCAGCATATTATCATTGTGGATGACGGAAGCGACGGGGATCATAAAAAACCTTTCGAGTATGCATCTCAGTTTCCGCAGTGCAAGATTCTTGTTCACGATGTGAACAAAGGAAAAGGGAGAGCATTGAAGGATGCTTTTCTTTATGTTTCAGAGAATCTTCCGGAGTTGGAAGGTATCATTACAATAGACGGAGATGGACAGCATCTGATTGAAGATATCATCAACTGCGGCCGAGTTATGCTCAAAAATAAGGACAAAGTAGTTCTGGGCAGTCGCGATTTCAATCAGGAAGGTGTTCCGGCACGCTCTGTCGCAGGGAATAAGACAACGGCGAAACTTTTCCGCTTGCTGTTCGGAATCCGGATTAATGATACACAGACAGGTCTTCGTGCGATTCCCAGCCAATATCTGTCGGCTTTTTCTCAAATTGTCGGGGAACGCTTTGAATATGAGACAAATATGCTGCTTCAGATGAAGCGCTCTAAAATAGAATTCATTGAGGAAAAAATAGAGACAGTATATGATCCCGATGATTATTCATCCCATTATGACGGATTCAAGGACTCAGTAAAAATAGCAAAGGTTATGCTGTCTTTCCTTTTGACCGGCAGCGGATTCAAGTATGCACTCAGTGCGATTTTATCTGTGTTGGCAGATAACGGCCTTTTCTATATCCTGACGGTTTTGTTTGGTGTAGGCATGCAGCTGATTCTGCAGCCAGTTTCTACATTTCTTTCATCTGTATTAAACTTTCATTTGAACAAATATTGGGTTTTTCAGAGTAAAGGAAATTATCGAAAAGAACTGTTGCAGTATTACGCCATCTTTCTGCCGAGAACGCTTGTTTCCGTGTTATTGACCCATTTCTTCCTGCAGAACCTTGCGATTACGGCGTCAGGACTTGCTACAGCAATCAAAATGATTGTTGATTTTATATTATTTGTGATTGTCTTTTTCCTTCAGAAAAAATGGGTTTTTAAATAGTTTATGTTAACTCAGTTATTTTTTACACCCGGCTTCATTAGAAGCCGGGTGTTTGTCTATATAAGGATAAATTTTAAAATAATTACAAAATAAAGACATTGAATATGGTTGACATAAATGATATATTATAAACACATTATGTAACCTGATTTACGATTGAGTGAAAGGAAGTGGACGGAATGAAATACAGGGATTATCTGATAATTCCTGCAATTTGCATGTACATTTTGTTCGCCTCCTGTGCTTTTGTGCTGAAAGCTGATAATGTCGCCTATGCGGGCGGTCTTGAGGAAGAACCCGCCGTTGCGGCAGTGAATCCTGAGACAATCAACTGGGGTTCAGGTGAGCTCTGGTATGCGGATGGAGAGAGATTCGGAGAGAGTTTTTGTGTCTCCGGAAGCGGTGAATATCAAATCTGTTTCAATTCTGCGGACAAGAACAGAGAATCTTCTGATTCAGTGTCTTTTGTTGTTGACGGTATGCATCTGAAATTCTCCTGTGACGGGCAAAGCCATGATATGATATTTACGGATGAATATACTGCTTATGATACAGAATCCGGAATGTATTTTGTCAGAGCGGATTATGATTCCCTCCAGAGTCAGATGGTTTCCGGAAAATTTGTAAATTCTGAAAATGACAGAGACTACTATCAGTTCGGTACCAACGGAAAGAGCTCGGAATATTTCGGTGATCAGTTATATCGGGGAACTTGGGCTTTTGATACCGCGGATTCTGTTGTCGTGTTTGATTACGCCTCTGATTCAGATTTCCATTTTCAGATGATGTTTGACGATTATGGTTCCGTCTGTGGGCTGCAGTTTAATGACATAGAGTATATTCTTGAACTGTAATGCGAAGACATGCATATTGATTTTTTGGGACACGCATAATGCGTGTCTCTTTTTAGTTTTCTCTTGTGGTTTACAGAAATATATGATAAATTATTACTAATTGTAAGAGGTTTTTTTGTGCGTTTTCTTATGTTGGAGGATTCGATGGATAAAAAAGCAAAGATTATTACTGTTGCAGGCAAGGGGGGCGTAGGTAAAACGTCTATCTGTGCCTGTATCGTCAGACTCCTTGCCGAGAAGTATCCCGATAAGAAAATCTTGGCCATAGATGCAGATCCCGCGGTTGGGCTGTCCGTTGCATTGGGTATAGATGTAAAGCTCACTCTGGACGATATTCGAATGAGTATCGTTGACAGCGTTGAAAACGGTGATACAAAAGAAGCTCTTGATTTATTAAGTGAAGCCAGGTTCAGAATTTTCGATGCCTTGGTGGAGATGCCGGGTTTTGCTTTTCTTGCTATCGGAAGGCCCGAGAGTTCCGGCTGTTACTGCAAAGTGAATTCTTACCTTAAAGAAGTTATCGGTCTCATAGCAAACAGTTTCGACTATGTTGTGATTGACGGTGAAGCCGGAATTGAGCAGATTCAGCGCCGTGTAATGGAAAAGGTCTCCCATTTAATTCTGATTACTGATCAGAGCAAAAAAGGTGGGCAGGTTATTTCCACCATAAAATCTGTGGCGGATAACTTGATTGCCTATGATAAAATCGGTTTTATTGTCAACAGGATGACGAATCCGGAACTTGCCGGTTTAATTCAAATGGATGGAGTAGATGCTTTGGCTTATATTCCGTCTGATTCTTTGTTCGCAGCAAATGACATCCGAGGTTACAGCGTAATGGAACTCCCGGATGATTCTCCTATGCTTAACGGAGTGCGTGAAGCGCTCTGCAAAATAGAAATTCTTTAAAGGAGAGGTGTAACATTTGAAAGACCTGAAGCATCTGATCTATTTTGAAAGTTTGCTTGATAATGCTGACAATGAGCTGGTCAAGCAGGCACAGAATGACGGCGGTCTTGCCATAGGCTACACGTGCTTCCATATTCCGGAGGTTCTGCTGAACTGCGGGAACATGTTTTCTGTCAGACTGAGAGCCCCAAATACAGGTTCCATAGACATCGCAACCTATTACATGTCTAACTATACCTGTGAGTATGCAAGAGCACTTGTGGAGCGTGGTATTGAAGGCGGCTACGAGTTCCTTGACGCTATGATAGGCGTCGATGCCTGTTCTATGATGAACAGAGCAATGGAGCACTTTGAAATTCTCAAGGTAAATTCCAAAGAGAAGTTCTTTGTGACTCATACAGATATGCCGTATAAAATTACGGACTATACTCTGGACAGCTATGTAAAGCAGATGCGTTTGCGTGTCCTCGACAGGCTCACCGAAACCTTTGGCGTTGATACATCCGACAAGGCAATTCGCGAAGCAGTCAAAGAGCACAATGAAGTGTGCAAGATTATTTCAGAGATTTCCGAACTGCGGAAAGCAGACAATCCGGTAATTACAGGATATGAATTCCATATTCTGAATCTCGTTTCTTACACATGCCCGAAGAAGCTGATTCTTCCTTACCTGAAAGAAACCTTGGAAGAGCTCAAGACTCGTAAACCCGATGCAAAACCCGCCTTCCGGGCAAGAGTTGCGATTGTCGGTTCCGAGATCGATGATCCTCAGCTGACAAAGCTGATTGAAGGAACCGGTGCTTTGGTTGTATCTGACAGATTCTGCTTTGGTTCCACCCCCGGCCGCGAAGTCCTTGAGCTGAACGATGACGAGGATGCACTTACTCAGATTTGCCGTCATTATATGGAAGTCGGCGAGTGTGCCCGTTGGATTGCCGATGAAAAGGTTCTTCAGCGCCGTGAGACGGCTGACAGACTTGCTAAAGAGTTTAAGGCGGACGGTATAATCTATGAGCAGATGAAGTACTGTGACTACTGGGGCTTTGAGAGAGCGCTTGTTTCCCACATTATGTCTGAAGAATACGGATGGCCCGTGCTTTCCATCGACAGACTGTACAACAACGGTAACTCCGGTCAGCTCAGAACGCGCTGCCAGGCATTTGTTGAATCTCTCGAAATTAAAAGAATTCACAAAGAGCAGGAGGGCAAGTAATTATGGCTAATAAGAATAAACCCGTATACCCGAATCCTTGGATATGGAAGACAAAGGATGAAATGAACTTCAAACTTCAGGGTGAAAACCTGAAGGAGTGGGGAATCATCATCGGTGAGATGCTCAAAGAAGTTGACTATAAGCAGTGGGCTCTTGACCGTGTTGACGAAATCAAGAATGATTTCGAGCGTCAGGTTGACGAATTCAAAACCATAAAGGCCATGACTCCGGCAGAGAGAAAAGATCTTCTTATCAATGGTGAAAAGCATCTCGGTCGTCTTTACAGAAAGAATGCAATGGCCAATGTGCGTCGTGAATGGCGTGGTATCAAGGACACGGCTGTTGACTTCTATTATTGGGCAAAGATGTGGGGAATGCTTCTTATGACGTTCTCCAAGGATCTCGTACCGGCTCTGAATACCACTCTCTGGTACCGTTGGATGATTTCCTACGTCTGCTGTGTAAACTTCGCAGACAAGAATATGCTCGGCCTTCGCGGAAGCAACCTGAAGATGAGCCATATTCTCCTGCAAGATGTTTTCCGTTATGTTGCTGAAAACCTTGTTATCATTGCAAAGTGCGATGAGAAAAACGGCAACAACAAGACGCTGAACAGTAAAGTCGTCCTGATTGACGAAATGACCATGGGTCAGATTATGTGTGGTTTCCCCGATCTTGTCGGTGTACCGTATCAGCTGTTCCCTGTGTTCCTGGTATCTGAAATAGACCAGCTCACCTGCGTTCCTTACATTGATGCGGTGGAATCTTTCGGTCTTCCTGCTGATACCTGCCCGGTTCCGTCTTCTGAATGCGGCGCATTGGTTGTTGATGCTCTTCCGCATATGGGCAACTGCTTTATTTCTTCCTCTATGCCCTGCGATGGTTCTACTATGGCTTCCAGCTACTTCTCCCGCCGCTTCCCGGATATGCCGGTATTCCATCTTTGTTTCCCTGTTCGTTACATGGATGAAGAAACAGTGCAGATGGGCGCTGATGACATTAAGGGTTGTATTAAATTCATTGAAGACATTACCGGTGCAAAGTGGTCCTGGGATCATTACTTCGAGTGCATGAAGCGCTTCAATCAGGAGACTGATTACGAGCTTCAGAAGTGGGAAGTCAACAAGAGTGCATATCCTCAGCTTCTCGGCCCCTGCTATGAACTTTTCCGTAAATGGAATTACGAGATGGATGGTGGCGCCGATCCTCGTGTAATTGATACCTGCAAGAAGGTCAATGACATTCTCATGAAGGCGTATGAGAACAAGGAAGAAGCCTACCCCGGAAAGATGAAGTATCGTGCACTTGTCTGGTCCTGCCCGGCCCATTACTATGCAAACCTTTCCAACTGGGCTGCCAACTGCTGGGGTATCAATGTTCTGGTAGAAATGGAATCTCTCAATTTCACCAAGCATCTTGAAACCGAAGACAAGGAAGAAGCTCTCAGAGACCTTGCACGTCTGTATGAGCGTATGGTTATGCGCCGTCATACGAATGGCGGTTATCAGAATGTTGTTGATGAGCTCTGGCGCCAGATGGAAGCTTGGAACGCCAATCTCATCATTATGTACCAGAACGTTGCCTGCAAGAATATGGCTACAGTTCAGGGAATTCTTGATGATGAAGGCCGCAAGAGAGGTTACAATCTCATCTGGGTTGAGCATGATCTTATGGATCCCCGTACCGTATCACGCCGCACGATGCGTGACAAGATCAATGAGTATATGCGTACTGTAATGGGTGCCGAACCTGTTGATCCTTCTCTCGTCGAATTTGAAGACGAAGTCTGCATGTAATTAATTATTTATTATTTTTAAGGAGATATATAAATGAAATATTTTGGTGGTTGTGACGTAGGTTCCACCTACACCAAGGCAGTTATTCTTGACGAAACAGGAAAAATGGTAGCAGATACCACTATTCGTTCCAAGATTAACTCTGAGCAGTCTGCAGTTGCAGCTATGGAAGAAGTTGTCAATCAGGTTCCCGATCTGAAGAGCTCCAAGGATCTTGAGTACCTCATCGGTACCGGTTACGGCCGTAACAAGGTTCCCTTTGCAGATGAGAATATCTCTGAGATTTCCTGCCATGCTATGGGCGTTCATGTAACTAATCCCGAAGTAAAGGCAATCATTGATATCGGCGGCCAGGACGTTAAAGGTATTTCCATTGACACTGACGGAACTGTCAAGAACTTTGCTATGAATGATAAGTGCTCTGCTGGTACCGGCCGTTTCTTCGAGGCAATGGCTCGTTCCTTCGAAATGGAGCTTCCTGAGTTCTCCAAACTCTCTCTTTCAGCAAAGAATGTGATTCCTATCACTGCACAGTGCACGGTTTTTGCAGAGTCTGAAGTTATTACCCTCGTCGGCGAAGGTAAACCGATGGACGAAATCGCTGCCGGTATTGAAATGGCAGTTGCAAAGCGTTGCTTCGTCATGGCTAAGAAGGCCGGCGCTACCGACAGCATCACGCTCACCGGCGGCTGCGCAAAGAATGACGGTCTGAAGGAAGCCATCGAAAAAGTTCTTAAGCTCAAGGTTGTCAATCTGAAGACTGACCCTCAGCTGATGGGAGCACTCGGCGCTGCTGAATATGCCCGCCAGAAGGGTCTTGCAAAGAAGTAAGGAGCTTTCTGATGAAAAAACTTTGTAAGATTATTTTAAGTCTTCTCAAAGTTCTTATTATCGCCGTTGTCGTTCTGTTTGTAGTGTATTTCTGGAATCTTGACCAGAAACTCCTCGGCTGGGCGTACAAGCGCGTCAACGAGGTATTTGACAGAAAGAAAGTCGATATTAAGTTCTAGTAGGAGATAGGAATGGAGCTTTATAACTCTACAATCAGCGAGATTGAAGCTCTGTTGCCTGAGAACGGAAGCATCTGGGATTATGATTCTGCAAAATGCTGGAGAGATAAGGGTTCTTCGGAACTTGTTCTTCAGAAGGATGCGGCTTATGAACTCGGTGCTTCCGGAAAAGGTTCAGCTAATCTGATGCTGTATACTTCCGGCAGCTCCATAGAAAAGGACGAGGTCTTGCTGTATGGCAAAGACCTCCCCTCTATTAATGGGGACTGTGATTTCGCAAGAATCGTTATTGTCAAGATCGGTCTGATTGATGGTGATGATGAGCAGGTGTACAGAACTCTTAAGGATATCGAATTTGCCAAGTACCATGTGTATCCGGAAGGATACATGATCAGGATGTCTCCGGAATCCTATCGTGAACAGGTTCGTGTTTCCAAAGAAGCTGTCAGGTTTGGCATTAATTTCAGAGAATTAGGCAACAGCTATATTCGCGAATATAAAAAAAATGAAAATGTTCTTGCCTGCAAGGTGATTTTTATTACAGACCCGAATTTTGACTATACAGGTCTTGTCAAGCTTGCAAAACGGGCAAGTGATATAACCAATACTTTGACGCATATTCTGGAGGGGCTCCCCACTGACTGTTCTGTGTGTGCTCTTCAGGGAATATGTGAGGAAGTGGAAGGAATGAAGGAACTCCACTTCGGAATTGGTGACAAGGGAAGTAAGAATGAACATTCGTGAACTTTATAACAGCAAACGAAAGAGCTGCGGAGAGGCCGCAGCTCTTATCCAAAATGACTGGGTAATCGGTATGGATGCCGGTGCATCCCAGCCTGATGGCATTATCAACTGCCTGTGTGAGAGGAAAGATGAACTCTCCAATGTGAAGGTTCATACTATGCTGGATGTATATCCCTATGCTTTCTATGCAGACAGCAGCTATGACGGTCATATCAACGGAGTATCCTGGTTCTCCTCCGGCGGTGCCAGAAAAGCAATTAATACAGGATTTGCAGATTTTGTTCCCAATTATTACAGAGACTGCCCAAAACTCCTTCGGGAAAACTACAGGTTTGATGCATATTGTGCTTCTGTTGCTCCAATGGATGAAAACGGTAACTTTTCACTGGCAACAACCGGATCCTATTCCGAGGCAATGATTGAAAAAGCTGACAGAATTTTTGTAGAAGTCAATGAATATCAACCCTATGTCCCCGGCGGATTAATGATTCCTGTTGAGAGAGTAGACGTCATTACAGAAAATACGCATGAACTTCCTGTACTTCCGCCGACGAAACTGGACGAGACAAGCATTACGATCGGCAATATCATTGCAGAGCAGATTCCTGACGGCGCCTGCATTCAGTTGGGAATCGGGGCGATTCCGGATGCTGTTGGCAATGCACTGAAGACAAAACAGCATTTGGGAATTCATACAGAAATGTTCACTGACTCTATGGTAGAATTGATACAGTGCGGCGCTGTTGACAATAGCAGGAAACAATTACATACCGGGAAAACGGTGACGACGTTCGCTTTCGGATCACAGAGAATCTATGATTTTCTGAACAATAATCCGGATATGTTAATTCTTCCCGTGGACTATGTTAACAATCCGGAAGTGATCTGCCGGAATGACAATATGATTTCCATTAATGCCTGCATTGAAGTCGACTTTTGGGGCCAGGTCAGTTCCGAATCCATTGGAACTAAGCATATGTCCGGGTCCGGCGGCCAGGTGGATTACGTTCGCGGTGCCTGTCAGTCAAAAGGCGGAAAGAGCTTTATTGCTTTTGAGTCTTCGACAAAAGGCGGTACCATCAGCAAAATCAAACCAATACTTACCGAAGGCGCAGTGGTTACTACAAGTAAAAATGATGTAGACTATATCGTTACAGAATACGGTCTGGCTCATCTCAGGGGTCGTTCTCTCGCAGAACGTACAAAGCAGCTGATTGCTGTCGCACATCCCAATTTCAGAGATGAATTAACCTTCGAGGCAAAAAAACGAGGGATTCTGATCTGATTTCATAGTTTTTTATATGACTGTTCATTGTTTGTACATATTTTGTATTTATATTATCAGTCATGTCTGACAATTTTGAAAAAGTGTATGAACTGCATAAGGGCTTGTTCGGTGAGACAGACAGAAACTCCGGGGAATACCATTTCAGGAGTGGAAGTACCGAGCAGATATACTCCAATGCGCATTATGCGCCTTTAGGGGAGGATCCTGTTCCTCCAAAGTATTACAAGCCTTCGGCAGTGTCGGGAGCCGCAAGGGTGAATCGCCGAGTTCGGGGATTCGGTTTTCTTGCGGTTCTTGTTCTTTGTCTGGCATGTGCAGTTCTTGGCGGGGTCATTGGGGCAGGACTTATGTCCTCCTATTTCAAAGACGGTACGGCGGAGAGTATTCCCATGGAGTCTCCTCTGCAGTTCATAGCAGTTCCGGCTTCTTCTGAGAGCTCTGTGAACCGGCAGATTTCTTCACAGCTTGAATATTCTCCGTCAGAAATATACGATCTGGCATTTTCGCAGGTTGTATCTGTACGTACTGAATTTTCCTATACGACAAGCGGAGGAGAGGTCCTTCCGGCCAATATTGACGGTTCCGGGTTTGTCGTGGATGATAAAGGCTATATACTCACCAATTATCATGTAGTTGAAAAAGCTTATTCTGCCGGATATCCGGTGCTCGTAACGCTCGGCAACGGTGATATCTACGACGGTAACGTCATAGGAATTGATGAAATCAATGACTTGGCAATTCTGAAAGTCGAGGCTTCTGGGCTCAGTGCGGTCTCTTTCGGGAATGATCAGGACATCCGCGGGGGAGAGAACATTTATATCATGGGAAATCCCTATGGTATGCTTGGTCATACTATGAACTCAGGCTATATTTCCAATCCGACTGCCAACGTGATGGTGGACGATCTGGGGAATCCAATGGATATGTTCCAGATGGATATCTCCGTGTATGAAGGAAATTCCGGAGGCCCGGTCTATAACTCCAAAGGGAACGTAATTGGGATCGTTACAGCTCGGGTAGATGTCAATTCCAGCGAGGGAATCGGATTCGCTTTGCCGGTTTCAAAAATAATTCCGATTTATGAAACACTGGTAGGAAAAGGTCTCATTTCCGGAATCCCGAGTTTGGGTGTCAGAATATTTGAAGATTACAATCCTACCTATATTTCATACTGGAAGCTTCCGGCAGGGGCTTTTGTAGACAGCGTGCTGCCCGGCAGTTGTGCGGAACGTGCCGGCCTTCAGCCCGGGGACGTGATATCGCAGATTTCAGACATTGCTATTACAGAGCCTGCGGATATTCCTTATGCTATGGAACGATTTCATGCATATGATACGGTTGAAATTGTTTTCTACAGGGAAGGAAATCCCCTGAGCACGACGGTTACACTTGACGAGCAGAAGGCAGCCAGGTAAAACTTTATTTTTCCCCGAAATTAGTTTATAATACCTGTGCTGATTTTTTGCTGGAGGTAAGGATATGACTTATGAAATTGATATTGCCGGATTGAAGAGACAGCTCCCAATCTGCAAAGTAACAGAAGACGTTTATATCGGCGCTTTTATATTGTTCGGTGACGTAGAACTGACGGTTCACTGTGCCAAAGAACTTCTGAAGAGAGCACCGGAGTACGATTATATTATTGCCCCGGAAGCGAAGGCCATTCCTCTCCTTTATGAAATGGCAAGGCAGAGCAATGCAGATAAATACTTTGTTGCCAGAAAGCATGCCAAAGCATACATGACCGGTATTCTGGAAGTTGAGGTCAAGTCCATTACTACGGATGCAGTTCAGACATTGATTCTTGATACTGCAGATGCGGAGCTGATGAAGGGAAAACGCATTCTGATTTTGGATGATGTTATCTCCACCGGTGAGTCAATGAGAGCAGTCGAAAAGCTGGTAACAGAAGCGGGCGGAATCGTAGCCGGCAGAATGGCCCCGCTTGCTGAAGGCGATGCATTCTACCGTGATGACATCATAACTCTTGCGCAGTTGCCTTTGTTTAATGCAGACGGAAGCATCAAGCAATAATAAGGAATACTATATGCGCCAGGCGCTGTACCTGGCCGAGGAAGCTGCAGATGCCGGAGAAGTTCCTGTCGGCTGTGTGATTGCAGGGCCTGACGGCGCTATTATCGGGAGAGGAAGAAACCGAAGGGAAGAACTTAATCTCGCCACAGCGCATGCAGAAATAGCAGCGATAGAAGATGCCTGCCGAACGTTGGGTGACTGGCGTCTGGAAGGTTGTTCCTTATATGTTACGCTGGAGCCGTGTCCTATGTGTGCCGGGGCGATTATGAATTCCAGAATCTCTGATGTCATTTTTGCTGCCTGCGATGATTCCATGGGCAGCTGTGGTTCTGTTCTCGACCTGTTCTATGAGCCATTTGGACACAGTCCTGTATGTGTTCGTGGAATCTGTGCAGATGAGAGCGAAAATCTGATGAAGAATTTTTTTCGCAAATTGAGGTAGGAAAATGGATATCGCATCAATTCGAGAAGAAATCGATATTACTGACAGAAAAATTGCGGAACTGATTTCGCACAGGTATGAGATGACGGATGCCATCGGTGAACTGAAGAAGCATCAGAGCAGAGTTGTAAAAGATCCGAATCGGGAACTTCAGGTAATAGATAATGCAAAGATTGCGGCGGATGTCAGGTATAGTGGCGAAATAGAGCAGATTTTTCGCCTTATTATCGAGCTCAGCTGCAAGAGACAGGAGAATGGTATTTGAAGTTTAAGAAGACGGTATGGCTCGTTATCATGGCTTGTCTGTGTATTGCCTTATATACAGTTGTGGCTACGCGAATGGATGAACGGGAAGTTGTTATTTTCGGCGGCAGCAAAGATGTATATGTAGGACTTGATCAGGCATCATTGACGGATCCTGCTTCTGAAAAAGTAATAGAGGATGACGGTTTGAATTGGCCGGATATTGACATTACGTTGCCCCAGTACACCATCGTGAATGCGGACAACCTGCTGTCTTCAGCCTACGAACCGGACATTGCCCGAAAAGAAGACGGGGTTAATTTCGAACCTATTTACGGAACGAAATGGCAGCCTTTTGCTGCAGAAGCCAAGCCTTTTCTCGATGACATGCTGAAGGCTATGTATGATGAAGGATTTGAGCCTTATATTGCGTCATCTTATCGCACTTACTCCCGCCAGAAAGAGCTTTTTGACGGAAAGGCTTCTCAGTTCTGTCTGGATTTAGGAATTACCACAGATTATACGGCGCCAGAGTATCAGCTGGCAGTTGAAGCTGCCAAGAAGGTTACTGCCGAACCCGGCGCGTCTGAACATCAGCTGGGACTTGCGGCGGACATCTTTGATACTGTCCGATACAAAGTCAAGTATTCCGATTTTGATGAGGACTTTAAAAACTGGCTGGAAGAACATTGTGTGGAGTATGGCTTCATTCAGCGTTATCCTTCAAAAAAATGCCTAAAAACAGGTTGGGATGAGCCATGGCATTATCGCTATGTGGGAATTGAGGTCGCTAAGTTTATTAAAGAAAATGATCTCTGCTATGAAGAGTTCTACCAGCATTACGTTCCGGACTTTGAATATTGAAAACGGAGAGCATCAGCTCTCCGTTTTCAATATAATATTTCTTGAAGTACAGTCTCTGATAACCTTAAGCATAAGATCAAACCAGAATTTTCGCGCCTCGCGGCTTCGAATTACCCGGAAAAAAACAGCTTCGGAAAGATCTGTCAGGCAGTCATGCAAGGCATCAAAGTTGCATCCGTAATAATCGGGGAAATCCAGTTCTTTTCGAATATAGTGGTGAAACTCTTCCCGATTGGTGAAACAGGACTCATTGAGAATGATTTCTTTCATGAACAATCTCCTCAGTACAGTTGCTCAAATGTTTGATAATGATCGGGCGAGTAGAAGATCAGACCATCATTGGAAAATACAATTCGCTCTGCCCCACGGGAACCTTTTTTATAATTGATATCGCATTCTGTCCACTGGCGACCTTTGGCATCAGGAAGCAGTCCTTCATAATTACCGTAAAAACTGCCACCTATACTCTTCCCGGGGCAGACAATATGCAGATTTCCTTTTTCTGCGACCCAGCCGGCATTCTTCGCTTTCGTTTTGGAAATAAAATTTGAGGGAAGATGTCCATAGTTGTGAATATACAGAGCAACCTCTTCTTTCGACGTATATTCCCCGTCTTCAGTGACGATTAGAACTGCAGATGTTCCCGGGTCCTTCTCCGAAAGCTGCAGCTCGGCTTCTGTATTGGAAAGAGCAATGCTTTGTGACGGTTCTTCATTAACGGCAAAAACAACCTCGGAACTTTGCTGAACAGATTCTGCCTGGGGTGCCCGCAGATAGGACCGCAGCTCTGCCAATGCAACAATTGCCAAAATAACGATACACAATATACACTTAATTTTTTTCTTGTTCATAAATACATTCTACCAAATATAAAAAAACCTTGCAATAATTATCTGTTGATGATATAAATAATTAGTAAGTTGTAAACTGGAATGATTGAGTGGACCGTTTGAGCGGTCCGCTCTTTTTTGAGGAGTTTTTTATGAGCAAAATTGCAGATGCAGTAGAATCTTTTGCAAGACCTGTTGTGGAAGATTTAGGTCTGGAACTTTACGCAGTCAGGTACCTCAAGGAAGGTCCCAACTACTACCTCCGTGTGTACATCGATAAGCCGGAAGGCGTATGCATCAATGACTGCGAAGCAGTTTCAAAAGCCCTTGACCCCATTCTTGACGAGAAGGATCTCGTACCGAATTCATATGTATTTGAGGTATCATCCTCAGGCGAAATAAAGGAGAAAGAAAATGGCTAAGACGGAAACAACATCAATCAACAGTGAGGAATTCTTTGCTGCCATCGAGCAGCTGGAAGAAGAAAAGGGAATTCCCAGCAGTTATATGTTCGATAAAATCCGGCAGGCAATGCTTGCTGCATTTCGTCGTGACAACCCGGAGTGCGAGGATAACTGCGAGATTATTCTTGACCCGGAGAAGCGCATCATTGCCATGAATGTTATAAAGACAGTTGTGGAAGAAGTTGAAGACGAATTTCATGAGATTTCTCTGGAAGCGGCTAAAAAGGTTGTTAAGAAGTCCAAACTCGGAGATGTTGTAGCTATTCCGGTAGAAACCAGAAAGTTCGGGCGTATCGCCGCTCAGGCAGCAAAGCAGGTTATCATTCAGGGAATCCGCGAAGCAGAGCGCGGCATTGTATATGAGGAGTTTACCAGCAAGGAACATGAGATTCTTACCGGCATAGTTTCCCGTATTGAGCCCAGAACCGGGAGCGTCTCTATTCGCATTTCCTCCAACTCTGAGTTCACCGAAGCTATGCTGGCTCCTCAGGAACGGATTAAGACGGAAGACCTGAGAGAAGGAGACAGAATTAAAGTCTATGTCGTGGAAGTAAGAAACTCCACCCGAGGACCTCAGGTGCTGATTTCCAGAACGCATCCCGGCCTCGTAAAGCGTCTCTTTGAGCTGGAAGTTCCTGAAATTTACGACGGTACCGTAGAGATTATGAGCATTGCCAGAGAGGCCGGCAGCAGAACCAAGATCGCTGTCTGGTCCAACGATGAGAATGTGGATCCTATCGGTTCCTGTGTCGGCCCCAAAGGGCAGAGAGTGGCTAATGTTGTGGATGAACTTGGCGGCGAGAAGATTGATATCATCAAGTTCAGTGATATTCCTGAAGATTATATTGCTGCCGCACTTTCTCCCTCGGAAGTTATCAGTGTAACTATGGATGACGATGGCAAGGGGAGCCGGGTTATCGTTCCCGATGATCAGCTTTCGCTGGCAATCGGCAAAGAGGGGCAGAATGCTCGCTTGGCTGCCAAGCTGACCGGATTCAAGATTGATATCAAGCCGGCTTCGGAGGCTTGATGAAGAAAATTCCTATGAGACAGTGTCTTGGCTGCAGAGAAATGAAGCCAAAGACGGAATTGATACGTATTGTATCAGACGCATCGGGAGAGACGCATATTGATCTCACCGGTAAAGCTAACGGTCGCGGTGCTTACATCTGTCCACAGGAGATTTGCCTGAAGAAAGCAGCAAAGGCGAAGGTTTTTCCCGCCGAAGTTCTCGATGGCCTGCGTGCAGAACTGGAGGCAAGAAACAGATGAATATTACTTTTCTTGGTCTCATGCGCAGAGCCGGTGCCTTGGAGCCGGGGCAGGACAGGGCATTGGCCGCAGTCGGAAACGGCAGCGCCAAGCTTCTGATTCTGCCGAAGGATGCACCGGAGCGAGTAAAGCGAAATGCGCAGTTTGCCGTAGAGGGCAGAAAAAACCCAAAGATCGTTCCTGTAGATTGGACGAATGCAGAAATCTCCGAGGCAATCGGAATCGGTGGCTGTACCATACTTGCTGTAACGGATAAGGGGTTTGCCGAAGCATTTTTGAAGAAGTTGGGAGGTAATTAAGTAATGGCATTGGTTTTTAAGTATAAAATAGGGGAAGTCGCAAAGGATTTCGGTGTTGCCAATAAAGTCATAATGGACATTATGACGGAGTTTTTTACAGCTCCGAAGAATCATCAGCAGGTTCTGAATCCCAAAGAACTTGATGTGATTTTTGAATACATGACTCAGCATAATCAGGCGGAAAGCATGGAAGAAATTTTCTGTGTTACCGATGACGATAAAAAAGTCGCTGCCAAGGCGGCTGAGCAGAAGGCAGAAGTGCGCGCAAGCAAGGAGTCCGCAACTGCTTCCAAGGCAGGTAATATACCCGGTACTCCTCAAGCATCTGCAAAAAAGAATGAGAATAAGCCTCATGTTCCGCGCCAGGTAGCGGAGAAGCGTGTCGTGGATACCCGTGGCGGCGGAGCCGTCAATATAGACAAATACAACGAACGCTATGACGACATGCATGCTAATCGCGGTGGTCATTCCAGAGAAGAGCGCACGGGAAAAGAAAAGATTCAGAACAAGCAGAAGCAAAAGCAGAATCAGCAGGCTGCCTCTGCAAAGCGTCGTGCGGAAGAGCGGGATAAGATGAACAAACTTCAGCTGGAGATTGCCAAGAAGGCGCAGCTGAAGGTTCAGATTCCCGATGAAATTTCTGTCGGTGAGCTGGCAAGCCGTATGAAGAAGAGTGCTTCAGAATTGATTAAGTCCTTGATGAAAATGGGTATTTTTGTTTCCATCAGTGATATTATTGATTATGACACTGCTGCTCTGGTAGCGATGGAACTTGGCTGCAAGGTAGAAAAAGAAGTCATTGTCACAGTAGAAGAAAAGCTGATTGACGCCTCGGAAGATAAGGCAGAAGACCTTGTCGGAAGAGCTCCTGTTGTTGTTGTTATGGGTCATGTTGACCACGGCAAGACTTCTCTTCTGGACTATATCCGTCATGCCAATGTTGCTTCCGGTGAAGCCGGCGGCATTACCCAGCATATCGGTGCCTATACGGTAGAAATTGACGGAAAACCTATTACATTTCTGGATACTCCGGGTCACGAGGCGTTCACAACGATGCGTGCCCGCGGTGCCATGGCAACGGATATTGCCATTCTGGTGGTTGCTGCAGACGATGGCATTATGCCGCAGACTGTAGAATCCATCAATCACGCGAAAGCTGCCGGTATTCCTGTCGTGGTAGCCGTCAACAAAATGGACAAGCCCACTGCCAATCCTGACAGAATCAAGCAGCAGCTTACGGAATACGAACTTGTTCCCGAGGAATGGGGCGGAGAGACGATTGTTTGCCCGATTTCTGCAAAGACCGGAATGGGAATCGAAAATCTGCTGGAAAATCTGGTAGTCCTGGCTGAAGTTCAGGAACTGAAGGCCAATCCCAACCGTGCTGCAAAAGGTATTGTTATTGAGGCCCGTCTGGACAAGGGCCGCGGTCCGATTATGACAGTTCTGGTGCAGAATGGAACCCTGAATCAGGGGGATGTGATTATTGCCGGTACAGCTGTGGGCAGAGTCAGAACGATGACCAATGACAAGGGGAAACAGGTGAAAACTGCCGGCCCCAGTATGCCTGTAGAAATTGCCGGTCTCTCGGAAGTTCCCTCCGCCGGTGACATCTTCAATGCTGTTGATGATGAAAGAATGGCAAGAGAATTGGCTGAACAGCGCAAGGTTGAAAAAGAAAATATTGCCCTTGGTGGAAATCGCAAGGTTTCTCTGGAAGATCTCTTCAGTCAGATCCAGGCCGGTGAAATGAAGAATTTGAATGTTATCGTCAAGGCGGATGTACAGGGCAGTGCAGAGGCTGTCAAGGCATCCCTGGAGAAGATTTCCAACGAAGAAGTTCAGGTTCGCGTGATTCACAGTGCCGTCGGCGCTATTACAGAGAGCGATGTCATGTTGGCATCTTCCTCTGATGCAATCATTGTGGGATTCAATGTTCGCCCAGAAGCTGCGGCACGCGAGAATGCTAAAAGGGATAAAGTTGACGTTCGTCTCTACAGGGTTATTTATGACTGCATTAATGAGATTCAGGACGCTATGAAGGGTATGCTGGCTCCGAAATTCCAGGAACAGATTATCGGTCATGCAGAGGTACGGGAAACCTATAAGGTCTCTAAGGTCGGTACGGTTTGCGGTTGTTACTGCCAGGACGGTAAGATTCAGCGCGGCTGTTCTGTCCGGGTTCTTCGAGACAATATAGTTGTCTTTGAAGGCGAACTGGCTTCTCTCCGCAGATTCAAAGACGATGTGAAGGAAGTAGCAGCCGGTTATGAATGCGGTATGCAGGTTGAAAAATTCAATGACATCAAAATCGGCGATGTGATTGAATGCTTTGTTATGGAAGAAATTAAGCAGTGAATACAAAACTTATGAGGACGAATGATGATATTCAGTTTGTCCTTTCCAGAAAACTGAGAGATGTAAAGGATCCCCGGATTGCAGGAAAGATGATTTCCGTTACCCGTGTCGAAACTACAGGAGATTTGCGTTACGCCAAAGTTTGGCTGTCTGTGATGAATCTGGAAGACGAAAAGGAATTCAAAAAGGGACTGAAAGCAGCTTCAGGCTGGCTTCGGAAACAGATCGGTGAATCTCTGAATCTGCGTTATACCCCGGAGCTGGTCTTCGAAATTGACCGCTCAATCGAATACAGTGCGCACATCAACGAGATTCTGCAGGAACTGAAAATGGACTCTGTAGAATCGGACAGGATTTTGGAATGACGATTCAAGAAACGGCGTCCTTCTTTCAGAGTCATGACGGCTTCTTATTGGTAACTCATAAAAATCCGGATGGCGATACTCTGGGGTCTGCTGCTGCACTTTGTCATGCACTGAATCGTCTCGGCAAGAGTGCCCGTCTGTATCGAAATCCGGAAATTACAGAGAAATACATGCCTTATGTCAGCCCATTTCTGACGGAGGAAGGGTTTATTCCGCAATGTATTGTTTCTGTGGACGTAGCTGCTGCCAATATGGTTTGCCCTGGTTTTGAAGGAACCTTTGATCTGACCGTTGACCACCACGAAACAAATGCCGGATTCGGTTCTTATAACTGTATTTATCCGGATAAATCCGCCTGCGGCGAGATTGTGCTGGAGATTATTGAGGCAATGAATGTTGTTCCCGACGAGACGGAAGCAACACTTCTCTATATGGCGGTTTCCACGGATACCGGCTGCTTCGTTTATGGCAATACCAATGCGGATTCTTTTGCAGCCGGCTCGCGTCTTCTTGCGTACGGTGCCCGTAACAAAGAGATTAATCTCCGCTTTTTCCGCAAGTTCAGCAAATCCCGTCTGGCATTGGAAGGTATGATGCTCAGTTCCTTGGAGTTATATCGGGAAGGAAAGATTGTCATAGCATCCATCCCTATGGAGATGATGATTCAAACCGGTGCCACAGAGGATGATACAGATGATCTGGCATCGATTCCCGGACGCGTGGATACGCAGGTCGTAGGGGTACTCATTCGGGAAAATGAAAACGGGAAGAGCAAGGTTTCCGTCAGAACATTACCGGAAGTCAATGCCTGTTCGATTTGCAGCCGTTTCGGCGGCGGTGGACATGATCAGGCAGCAGGTTGCACGATTCCTGTTCCTCCTGTACAGGCAAAAGAACTAATCCTTCAGGTGATCAACGAAATATGGCCGGAATGAACGGATTTCTACTGGTTGACAAGGACCAGGAATGGACAAGCTCTGACGTCGTCTCTAAGCTGAGAGGGATTCTTCATGAAAAGAGAATCGGTCATGCCGGCACGCTGGATCCCATGGCGACGGGGCTTCTCATTGTAATGGTGGGGAAGTGTACGAAAGCCTCGGATTACATTATGCACAAGGACAAAGAATATGTGGCGGGTATCCGTCTGGGTGTTACCACAGACACGCAGGATATCTGGGGGAATGTATTGGAAGAACGGGAAGTGACGGTTTCCCGTCAGAATCTGGAACAGGCAGTCAAATTCTTTATCGGTGAGATTGACCAGATTCCTCCAATGTATTCTGCCATAAAAATCAAGGGGCAGAAACTTTACAATATTGCCCGAAAAGGCGGAGAAGTAGAAAGATCGCCCCGTCGAATCCGGGTTGATTCCATAGATATTCTTTCCGGTGAAGGAAACGATTATCAACTGAATATCCGTTGTTCTTCCGGAACTTACGTCCGAACTCTTTGCAACGACATCGGAAGGGCCTTAGGATGCGGTGCCTGCATGTCTTCACTTCGGAGGACTGCTATTGGAAATGTTTCCGTGGAGAATGCGCACAGAATTACAGAGATTATTGACGAATCATATATCATTGACGAGGTATTAAACGCAAAATATGAAGAGAGCACTGGCCTTAGGATTTTTTGATGGTGTTCATATCGGTCACGCAGCACTTTTGAATATGGCGATACAGCGTTCAAAGGAGCTGGATGCCGTTCCTTCGGTTCTCTCCTTTGATATTCACCCGGATACGCTGGTTTTCCGTTCCGACCTGAAGCTGATAACCGACGCCCCTTCCAGGAAGGAGATTATTACCCGGAATTTTGGAATTGATGACGTGGTGTTTATTCATTTCTCCCGCACAGTGATGAATATGCCGTGGAATGAATTTCTCGACCATGTGGCGGAAGAACTCAATGCTGTTTCAATTGTGGCCGGATATGATTTTTCATTCGGTTACCGCGGAGAAGGAAATACCGAAAAGCTTTCTGATTGGTGTAAAAATCACGGCATCGCCTGTGACATTATTCCAAAAGTTGAGATAGACGGTAAAACGGTTTCGTCCTCTTATATTCGTCAGCTGCTGGAAGAGGGGAATATCGAGGAAGCCAATCGATTCCTTGGCCATGCGCATTGTCTTTCCGATACTGTGCATTCCGGGTATCATTTGGGGACGAAGCTTGAAGCGCCTACAATCAACATGTTTTTTCCGCCGAACGTGATTGTTCCCAAGAGGGGTGTCTATGCTACAAAGGTAGTTCTTCATGATGTGGAATATCCTGCTGTCACCAATATCGGTATTCGGCCTACGGTTTCGGACGAAGGCCGTGTGAGTGTAGAAAGTCATCTCCTGGATTACTCCGGCAATCTGTACGGAGTGCCGGCCAGAGTGGATTTCTATTCATTCCTCCGGCCGGAACAGAAATTTGAAAATATGGATGCTTTAGGAAAGCAGATTAAAAAGGATGCAGAAAAAACACGCGAATATTTTCGCAAGGCTGAAGAAGCCCGATAGAAATTATATTGTTGTTGACCTGGAATGGAATCAGGCCATGCGGAGGGATGCCTCCGTTTTCAACCGTCTCCCGATTCACCTCGGCGGTGAAATTATCGAAATCGGGGCGGTTAAGCTGCGGGGTGACTACAGCCCGGGCGAGGAATTTACGATGGACGTCCGTCCCGTTTATTTCAAACAAATGCACTATAAGGTGAAAAAGATTACCGGAATCGATGCTTCCCGGCTGGCCAAGGCGAGGTATTTTCCGCAGGCTATGGAACAGTTTCGCAACTGGTGCGGGGACAATCCTGTGTTTCTCACGTGGGGCAATGACGACCGCCGGATTTTTGAACAGAATGTAATCGTTCACGACCTGGATTATGACTGGATTGAAGATTGGATTAATCTTCAGTTAATCTACAATGTTCAGACCGGAGGAGACAAAAATCAGAAGTCACTGAGTGACGCTATGGAATTCTTTTCCATCAAGCAGACAAGAACGGCCCATGATGCTTTAGGCGATGCCTATAACACCGCCCTCATATGCCATAAACTGGATATGTCAGAAGGGCTCAGCGCTTATGACGAGGCACCGAAAATTCTGGCCTCCCGTATGCCGCAACCTGTAAAAGAACAAACTCAGGACGGTCCTGAAACCTTGATTCATGATTCTTATGAGGGATTTGAAAGCAAGGCGTCCGCCTTTGCCGACGCGCGGATTTCCAATTTGATCTGCCCCGACTGCGGCGGTTCCATGACCAAGCAGCGCTGGATTAATCAGGGAGACGGACGTTACATGAACCTCTATGAATGTCCCGACCACGGCAAGTTCCTGACCCGTGTTCGATTCCGTAAGTGTGAAGACAACACGATGACTGCCAACCGTCTCGTTTATCGGGCGGATGACGAAATGATAGCGTTCTACAGAGAAAAGTCTGCCCAGGTCAGAAGACACGGCAGAGGCCATAACAGGAGCAGAAAGAAATCATGAATTTTATTCCGGCAGGGAAGTTCATCAATACTCACGGTGTTCGCGGAGATCTGAAGGCTGAGGTATGGCTGGACAGTGTGTCTTTTCTGAAAAAGTACAAGAGGATATTCACCGCTTCCGGGGAAAAGAAGGTTCTCTCCTGCACTGATCATAAGGGATTTGCGATTCTGCGCCTGGAAGGAATTGATGATGTCAATGAGGCTATGAAGTATAAAGAGAGCGAATTCTCAATCTGCAAAGATGATGTGAAGCTCCCTGACGGGAGTTTCTTCCTTTTGGACATAATCGGAGCACGTGTCATGGATGAAGATGGCCGGGAGGTTGGTATTTTGACAGAGATTCTGGAAAATCCCGCGCAGAGAATCTATGTGGTTACCGGGGAAACAGAGCATCTGATTCCTGCTGTAAAGGAGTTTGTTCGCGCTACAGATCTGGAATGCAAGTGCATCACCGTGCATCTGATAGAAGGAATGTGAATCATGAAAATTGATATTTTGACACTCTTCCCGGATACCGTCTCTGCTGTGCTGCATGAGAGCATTTTGGGCCGCGCCTCTGCGAAAGGACTGATTGATATCCGTTGCCACCAGATTCGTGACTATACTGAAAACAAACAGAATCAGGTGGATGATTATCCATACGGCGGTGGCTGGGGCTGCATCATGCAGGCCCAGCCTCTCAAGTCCTGTCTGGACCATGTTTTGCAGGAAACTCCGGATAAGCGTACTCGAGTCATCTATCTGAGCGCTGCGGGATCTTCCTATACGGAGGAGACTGCCCGCCGTCTGGTCCGTGACTATGACCATCTTGTTCTTATCTGCGGGCATTACGAGGGAGTGGATCAGCGTTTTCTCGACCGTTGTGTAGATGAGGAAATCTGCATTGGGGATTATGTTCTGACCGGCGGTGAAATTGCTGCCATGGCTGTAGCAGACAGTGTGTGCCGTCTTGTGCCCGGTGTTCTTTCCGATGAGCAGTGTTATATCGGAGAGAGCCATTGGGACGGCCTTTTGGAATATCCGCAGTATACCCGTCCTGAAAACTGGGAAGGAATGACAGTGCCGACTGTCCTGTTGGAAGGAAATCAGGCAAAGATTGATCGCTGGCGCTATCAGCAGCAGCTGTTGCGAACAAAGGAACGCAGACCTGACCTGTTTGCGGAAAAAGAACTGAGTGAATCGGATAGAAAGCTGGTGGAGCGTCACCTGGAAGGGGAGATACTGTGCCGGAAGGCTGAGCAGGCGGACCTTGCCGAGATTCTTTCCATTGCCCGTCACGCGAAAGCTTTGATGAAGTCCCGCAGAATCGACCAGTGGCAGGGTGCCTATCCTACGGAGCAGGACTTCGCAGGAGATATTTCTCGCGGCGAGTGCTATGTGATTACGGTGAACGGGAAAGTCGGAGCTGTCTTTACTCTCACAGAAGAGCCACAGGCATGCTATGATGCGATTACGGACGGCAAGTGGTCTTCCGATGATGTTTATATTTCTGCACATCGCGGTGCAGTGGAAAAGGAGTTTCTCGGAACCGGCCTCAGTGATGTGATGATGCGGTGTATAGAGAATGAGGCAAGAGCGCGGAATATTTCTTATATCCGTGCAGATACGCATCCGAAAAACAAATCCATGCAGCGCTGTCTGAAGGATGCGGGTTATCGTTATCGCGGCAACGTTCTGATTGACAGCGAGCCGGGGCACGATCCCCGCCGCTATGCTTTTGAAAAAAGGATTAAGAAACATTGAAACGCAAACTTACGGATTACAGTTATATTCAGGAACTGCTGACAAAGTACGGCTTTCGTTTCAGTAAATCATTGGGCCAGAACTTTCTGACGGCAGACTATGTTCCGATAGAGATTGCCGAAGCTGCGGAACTGAGTGAAGACACGCAGGTAGTGGAGGTCGGTCCTGGATTTGGATGCCTGACGGTAGAACTAGCCTCACGTGCCGGTAGTGTGATCAGCTATGAGCTGGACGAGACGCTGATGCCTGTTTTGCAGGAGACCCTGTCAGGCTGCGAAAATGTGGAAGTTGTCTTTCGTGACTACATGAAGGAGAAACTGCCGCCGCGGGGGGGGAAACGTGTGTTTTGTGCCAACATCCCCTATAATATTACCTCTCCGCTTCTGACCAAGGTTTTGGCTGAGGATTACGACAGAATTACCGTCATGATTCAAAAGGAAGTGGCCCATCGGATCTGCGCCGGACCCGGGAGTCCGGATTATTCTTCTTTCGGTATTCTTTGCCAGTGGTATACAGAGCCGAAAATCCTTTTTGAAGTTCCGAGAGAGTGCTTTGTTCCTCAGCCGAAGGTGGATTCTGCTGTCATTACCATGAAGCGACGCTCACATCCCCCTGTGGAAACAGCAGATGAACAACTCATGTTCCGTATTATCCGTGCTGCGTTTAATTTCCGCAGAAAGACGTTGATCAATGCACTTTCTTCCGGACTGTCTATGGATAAGGAAGAAGCCAGAACTGTGATTCGCTCTGCCGGACTTCCGGAAACCGTGAGAGGGGAGGCTCTCTCTCTGACACAGTTTGCAGAATTGGTAAATATAATAAAAAAGTAATCTTTTTGGGTAGATTATATAAATTGCTATTGTATTTTTTGTGCAATTTTGATATTATTCGTTTGTTGTGAATTTATATTTTGAAAGGAACTTTTTCGATGAGCAAAAAGTACGTTTATCTGTTCTCTGAAGGCAATGCAAACATGCGTGAATTGCTGGGCGGCAAGGGTGCCAACCTGGCAGAGATGACCAATATCGGTCTTCCTGTTCCTCAGGGATTTACCATTACCACGGAAGCCTGCACTGCATATTATGAGAACGGCCGCAAGATTTCCGATGAAATCATGAACGAGGCAATGGAGTATGTTGCAAAGATTGAAAAGATCAACGGCAAGAAGTTCGGCGATCTGACGAATCCTCTTCTGGTTTCTGTCCGTTCCGGTGCTCGCGCATCCATGCCCGGTATGATGGATACCATTCTGAACCTGGGTCTCAATGATGATGTTGTAGCTGCCATGATTCAGGGTAACCCAGATCCCAAGTTCGAGAGATTTGTCTATGACTCTTACAGAAGATTCATTCAGATGTTCTCCGACGTCGTTATGGAAGTCGGCAAGAAGTACTTTGAAAAGCTTATTGATGAAATGAAGGCCAAGAGAGGTGTTACTCTCGATATCGAGCTGTCTGCATCAGATCTGAAGGAGCTGGCAGAGCAGTTTAAGGCTGAATATAAAAACCAGATCGGTGAAGATTTCCCCTCCGATCCTATCGTCCAGCTGAAGGCTGCTATCGAAGCGGTCTTCCGTTCCTGGGACAACCCCCGCGCCAATGTTTACCGTCGTGACAACGACATCCCCTACAGCTGGGGTACTGCTGTTTCCGTTATGCCGATGGTATTCGGCAACCTGAATGACAACTCCGGAACCGGCGTTGCTTTTACCCGTGACCCTGCCACCGGTGTGAAGAAGCTGATGGGTGAGTTCCTGAACAACGCACAGGGCGAAGACGTCGTTGCCGGTGTTCGTACTCCGATGCCGATTGCTCAGATGGCAGAGAAGTTCCCTGAGGCTTATGCAGAATTCGTTAAGGTCTGCGGCATTCTGGAGAATCATTATCACGACATGCAGGATATGGAGTTCACCGTAGAGAACGGAAAGCTTTACATGCTCCAGTGTCGTAACGGCAAGCGTACCGCTCAGGCTGCTCTGAAGATTGCCTGTGATCTGGTTGACGAAGGAATGATTGATGAGAAGCAGGCGGTTCTCATGATTGATCCCCGTAACCTGGATACGCTGCTTCATCCTCAGTTTGATGCCGAAGTCTTGAAGAAGGCTGTTCCTATGGGCAAGGGTCTTGGCGCATCTCCCGGTGCTGCTTGCGGCAAGATTGTTTTCACAGCAGAAGATGCCAAAACTTGGAAGGCCAGAAAAGAAAAGGTCATCCTTGTCCGTCTGGAGACTTCTCCGGAAGACATCGAAGGCATGAAGGCTGCACAGGGTATCCTGACGGTTCGCGGCGGCATGACCTCTCATGCAGCAGTTGTTGCCCGCGGCATGGGTTCCTGCTGTGTCTCCGGCTGCGGTGACATCAAGATGGATGAAGAAAACAAGAAGTTTGAACTTGGCGGAAAGACCTTCCATGAAGGTGACTACATCTCCATTGACGGCTCTACCGGTAAGATTTATGACGGCATCATTCCCACGGTCGATGCAACCATCGCCGGCGAGTTCGGCCGCATCATGGGTTGGGCAGACAAATATCGCCGTTTGGAAGTTCGTACGAATGCCGACACTCCCAAGGATGCTGCCAAGGCAATTGAACTCGGCGCACACGGCATCGGCCTTACCAGAACCGAGCATATGTTCTTTAACAGCGACAGAATTGCTGCTTTCCGTGAAATGATCTGTTCCGACACTCTGGAAGAGCGCGTTGCTGCTCTGGCAAAGCTGGAGCCTATGCAGCAGGCTGACTTTGAGGGCATTTATGAAGCAATGCAGGGCTACCCTGTAACAATCCGTTTCCTGGATCCTCCTCTCCACGAGTTCGTTCCCACTGAGGAAGAGGATATTGCTGCTCTTGCAAAGGCACAGGGCAAGACAGTTGAAGATATTAAGAATATCATTTCTTCTCTCCATGAATTCAACCCGATGATGGGTCACCGCGGATGCCGTCTCGCAGTCACATATCCTGAAATTGCCGAGATGCAGACCCGTGCGGTTATCAAGGCAGCTCTTGCTGTTCAGGCTCGCCATCCCGAATGGACCATGGTTCCCGAAATCATGATTCCTCTCACCGGTGAAGTCAAAGAACTCAAGTATGTCAAGGATGTTGTCGTGAAGGTTGCTGATGAACTCATCGCTGCTTCCGGTACGAATATGCAGTATCTGGTTGGCACAATGATTGAAATTCCTCGTGCAGCACTGACTGCAGATGAGATGGCCAAGGAAGCTCAGTTCTTCTCCTTCGGTACTAACGACCTGACCCAGATGACCTTCGGCTTCAGCCGTGACGATGCCGGCAAGTTCCTCGGTTCTTACTACGATACCAAGATTTACGAGAACGACCCGTTTGCCCGTGTAGACCAGACCGGTGTCGGCAAGCTGGTTGATATGGCCTGCAAGCTTGGCCGTGCCACCAGACCTGAGATTCACCTCGGCGTTTGCGGCGAACACGGCGGAGATCCTTCCTCTGTTGAGTTCTTCCACAAGGTCGGCCTTGACTATGTTTCCTGCAGCCCCTTCCGTGTTCCTATCGCACGCCTCGCAGCAGCTCAGGCAGCCATAAAAGATAAGAAGGATTGAGCCAAAAACCCAGTAAAATCAAGGGTTTTCGAGCACTCAACACCTGATTGCTAAAAATCAAATAATTACCCTGCAAAGGGCGATAAGGCGTATTGCTTATGCAGTACGCCTTATTTTTTTGCCCATTATTTAAAGCTTACTATGTTTAGTAAGCTTTTTTTGTTTGGAGGAAAAACGATGTCAAAAAAATTTTTTCAACTTTTTTTCAAAAACATTCATAAAAATTGCGTTTTCGTGCTCTATCCCTTGAGGGACAAAAAAACCCTCACCTGTTCTTTGACAACTGAATATACATTCATCAGGTACGTTCCTGTGCGGAGCGAGAGCTCCAGCGAATGAAGGTGCGCCAAGACCCTCCTGCCCCTCCGGGTTATAACGGAAAGCAAGGTGGCGAGCGTTTCCGAATCATTCTGAAATATCCGACGGCTACGGATATGGCAATGAAACGCTACAGGGCTAACGATACTTCTCTACGGAGCTGGCGGAGAACCCGGCAGGGGTGAGATTCCCATGGACCCGATTCGCTATCGGGCGTCTGATGATTTCCTTTTTGCACTTGGGGTTCGAGGAAAAATTAAGTGCAACCACTAAAGCCCCCAAAATTATCTTTGAGGTTTTAGTGGATCAGAATTGATTCAAATAAAAAGAAAGGAGGATACCACATGGAAAACTGTAAAGTGATTGCCATCACAAATCAGAAAGGCGGAGTCGGAAAAACGACAACCGCAGTCAATCTCGGTGTGGGACTTGCAAGCTCTGGTACCATTGATATAGAATATACTCCGGGACACACGGAAACCGTAACTGTTAGGTACGGTGATAAATTCGTGCTTG
>JAZLHH010000094.1:0-36946 GCA_045616745.1 Candidatus Limivicinus sp.
CGTGGTTTCCCAGATTTCCGCGGCGTCGTGCTCCACCCAGCCCGGCTGGGGATAGTACTGGGTAAATTCCTTCTGTGCCACGGAGCAGATATTGCCTTCCCTGTCAAAAAGGATACAGCGGGAGCTGGTCGTCCCCTGATCAAGTGACATAATGTATTGCACAGGATTCTCCTTTCATTGTTAAAAAATGGCCGCCGCTTCTGCGGCGGCCCAGCTGGAAAAAGAAGTGAATAGTGGGAGACTATATCAGAACATATTCAGGTGAATGGCGGTGTGCATGACACCGCTGAGCACCCAGATGCTGGAGACTACGAGAGCACCATACCAGTTCTTGCCGGTCAGCTTGTAGAAAGCGCGCAGGAAGTATGGAGCCAGGAAGAGCTGCCAGATACAGAAGCAGATGACCAGGACACCCAGCCACTGGCCTCCCCAAACGACCGTGCCGGTGATTACCAGCTTGCCGTACTGCAGGAGCCACATCAAACCGCAGCCGAGAATATTGCCGAGACCCAGCAGGAAGAGGTTTTTGCTTTCCTTCATTCCTTCGAAGCGGCTGGCGCCGTTGATGATGAGGGAGTTGGCAAGATAGAAGGCGAAGAATACAGGAATGTACTGTATATAGGTGAAGAGCTTCTCGACGTTGAAGGTCTTGAAGGCAGGTGTCCAGAAGCGGAAGTCGGTGTTGAACGCCCACTTGCAGAACCACACAACTGCGTACATGAAGCCGAGCAGCGTGCAGGTCAGGCCAAAGGTCTTCCAGAACTCCTTGCCCGTAATCTTCCAGCCGATCATCTCGTCGGTGCGAATGCCTGCGGCCTTATCCTTCTTGAAGTTATACCAGAACCAGAAGAAGCTCCAGATTGCGTTGAACAGGGTCCAAAGCATGACACAGTTCATCGTCGGAGCAGGGAAGAGCGTGGTGCTCTTTGCCCAGCCTGCCGGGAATATCTTGTCATAGATGTAAATTGTCAGCACCGCCGTAGCAAAGGAGACAGCACCGCCGAGTGCCCAGCCAATCCAGAATTTTTTCTTTTTCTCTTTGCTGTCGAGGGCAGGCACCTTCGGACCTTCCACACCCTGCAGAGACTCAAAGCACGGTACCTTCAGCAACAGCGCTGTACCGGGCACCAATGCGAACAGCAATGCGGCCATCGCAATGCCGTTGATCCACTCCTTTACGAGGAAGGCCTGGTTGCCGCTGCCAAGATTGGTGTTGACATCAAAGACATGCGTGAAGTACTCGATTACATCGCGCGTGCTTGCCACGTCAAAATGGATTAAGGGGTGCGTGATGTAGGGCTGGTAGAGAACGCGCAGCGTTCCGTCGTCCTTATTTCCGTAGAACTTGCCCTCTTCCACGCTCGTCACGCTTGGGTCGACAGAGTTGACCATTGCGAGAGCTTCAGTCGAAGCACCGGTGATGCGTGCAGTGCCGGTGGAGGTGCCATAGCCACCCTCTTCAATGGCTCCGTACAGGAAGCCGATGTTGCAGTGGACGATGCTCCAGTCGGGCTGTGCGCTGGGGTTCGCGCCCGTGGGCAACGCAGCAAAAATCTTCATCTGGCTGTCCGCGTAGGCCTGCTCCTCCTCGGTAATCTCAGCACCGCCGTCGGAGTCCTCTGCCTTTGCTGCCTCAATCGCATTCCAGTACAGTTTGCTGTAGTGGTCGACCGTGTAGCAGCTGTTCATACCGCCCATTGAGTGACCCATGACACCGATACGGCTCGTATCAACAAAGTCCATGACGCCGCTGCTGACGTATTCCACCAGATGGACCATGCCCATGCTGGAGCTGCCGATCGACTGCATAACCGTTCCACGTGCGTTCGAGGAAAGTCCGTGGCTATACGCGTCCATAGCGATAACCATAATACCGCGGCGGCTCAATTCAATCGAGGCCGCATCCTGAACTTCTCCCGTGTTTAACCAACCGTGGCTGGTAATGACGACGGGAACCTTGTTTTCAGCCGAAGCGGACTTCGGGATGAATGCGAGTGCGTGCAGATACTGGTTCTCTTCCGTGACCAGATAGATGTCGCGCACTTTGACTTTGAAAAAGTCCGTTTGAATCGCCATTGCCAACAGGCTGCATACCAGTATGACTACGAGAGCAATACTTAATGCTTTTTTGCTGTTTTTCATGTGTCTCTTTTCCTTTCTGAGTTATTTTCGATTTTTGGCATAAATTCTGCAAGTTGATGCTCTAATTTTACTAACAGCATTAAACAATGTCCATGTAAGCAAATGTTGAGTAAATGTACTATTTTGTGGGATTATTTTGTGATTTCAGTGTTCATTTGGCAAAATATGACAAACTATGTGAGAGTTTACCAATAATTGAGCTCATATTTTGTGCATATTGACGTTGACCCTGTGCCGTTTTTTCTGCTCGATATTGAGACCTCTTTTCATACAAAAAATCTCCCGCATTTTTATGCGAGAGATTCTGTCCTGTATCCAGCTGCATTGCCGTCAGTTGGATTTTCGCTTTGACTTGATATATTCCGAAGGCGTAATTCCTTCATATTTTCTAAATACTTTGACAAAATAACTGGTATCCTGATAGCCGAGTGTTATCGAAATCTGGCCGATGCTTTCCGACCCTCCCAGCTTCTCTTTTGCTTTTTTTATTTTTTCCCGATGCAAATAGTCGGTATAGTTTTCTCCGGCTTCTCTCAGGAATACTTTGCTGAAATAGCTGGAACTGAGATGACAGAGCTTTGCCATTTGCGACATGGCCGGCATTTCTTCGTTATGCTCAAAAATGTATAATATTGCAGGATATATCGGACTTGTAGACGAGATGCTGTGCTCCTCTTTGGATTCGCTGTCATAATCCGTCTGACGGGGAGGGAAGGGACGCTTAATCAGATCGTCCAGGACAGCATCGCCCTGCTTCCATCCGTCAAAAACAGGCGGAAGAGAACTCTGATGTTTATATTCCAGCTGCACATTTATGTTGTGAATCTTTATCGCGCGGTCAACTATGTAATGTATAATCGAATCTATTAATTCTGCCGTTTCCAAGATTTTTTGATAGCTCATTTCCGGCAGTTGATTGTATTTCTCCAGCAAATCTTCTCTGACCACTTCGTTATCTGCTTCGAACGTCGAAATCTCATTTACCAGGCGCTCAACCTTGGAATCCGATCCGTCATTCGGGATACGCACCTGGCCGAACATAACAGCACCGAGATATCTGTCCCCAACCATTATGGGCACAGCAACATCAACTATGCCGCAATGACACAGATAGATAAAAGGTTCGCCGTTCCTGACAGCTTCCAATCCGGCCAATGCATCGCACTTGTAGCAGCGCTTTCTTGAAACCGGATTATCCCTGATAACTGTGCAGAAATCAGTCCTCTCGCTATGTTTGCTTACGGGTATTCCTTTGTAGTCAATCGTAATGACAGCAGTACCGGTACATTTTGCAATCTTGTCCTGCACCTTTTCCCACTCAGGAATATCCAGCAGTGATTTTAGATTCCAGTCTTTAGTGCTCATTACACCAACAGAATATACTAGCGCAGATAATAATACCAGTATATTTAAGAAATCTGGCATTATTTTACTATTTATACCGCCATTCGTTATATAAATAGAATTATTTAACCGCAGTTCAGATGAACTGCGGTTAAATATACACAATGGCATTTTCCGATTGTACTAATTTCAGCCGCTTGCGCAGGAGAACAGTTGCCCCTCAGGAACAATGATAGTGTTTCAAATATTTTATCGAATCCAGTAGATATTGGAGCTGAAGTCGCCCTGGTTGCGGAACCGGGCATCATAACCCGTACCCAAAAACAGATTGTTCAATGCAATGCCTGCAGACAGGGCCGCGCCGGAGCAGCTCCGCTCATATCCGCCGTCATCCATCTGATAGAGTCTGTCGGCCGCGCGGACAAGCGGCCCGTTGGGGCTGGGATCCAGAGGGACGATGTACTTTACCATACCGGCAAAGCGGTTCAGGCGGAGCTTCTGCGGCCGGGCAGTAACCGTATAGTTCCTGTTCGGGCGCAAGCCGGGGATGATGAGCCGTTCGCAGCCGGGGGCAGCGCCAATCAGCGTGTGGAACAGTCCGGCCAAGGTCTCCTTCTTTCCTGTTACAGACCAGCACACTGCATTTTCTCCGGCAGGATAAGAAGCAAAGGTGCCGAACTGGAAGGTTTCCCTATGGGCCTTATAGTAGGATATTGCCGCCTTCAGTTCGGAAAGCTCCACCGGGAGCAATCGGGTCAGATCCAGTTCCAACCCGAAGATGCCGAAGAAGCTGACATTGCACCGGGTGGACAGAGGCGTATTCCGAAGCGTCTGCAGATGCGGGGCCGCAGAAACGTGCGCTCCTATCGCAGACTGGGGATAGAGAAGGCTGAGGCCTTCCTGAATCTTCAGCCGTTCTATCGGGTCCGTATCATCACTGGCCCAAACCTGCGGGCCGAAGCACAGCATTCCCAGATCGAACCGGTTGCCTCCCGAAGCGCAGCTTTCCAGCAGCACTTCCGGCCGAGGTCCAAAGATCCGGCGAAGCACATCATAAAGCCCCAGAATATATTCATGAGCTTCTGCACCCAAAAGCGTAGAGTGCCGGTTCATGTCCCACTTCACATAGTTGATATCTGCCCGGTCCAGAATTCCGGATACATTTTCCACAATATAATTCCGGACTTCCGGCTTCCGCAGATCCAGCAGCAGCTCATTTCTTCCTGCGAGATCCTCTGTACCGGTATGAACAGCCCAGTCCGGGTGCGCGCGGTACAGATCAGAATCCGGATTCACTGCCTCCGGCTCAAACCAGAGACCGAACTCCAGCCCGAGCGCATGGATTTTCCGACTGAGGCCTTCCAGTCCATCAGGCAGCTTCCGGCGGTTCACATCATAATCTCCGAGACCGGCAGTGTCGCTGTTTCTGGCACCGAACCATCCGTCATCCAGAACGAATAGCTCGCACCCTGCCGCTTTCGCCTTTCTGGCCAGAGAGAGGAGCTTCCGCTCCGTAAAATCAAACATGCAGCCTTCCCAGTCATTGTAGAGCACCGGTCGGGGGCGGCGCCGGAAGTATTCGGGAACCACATGGTCATTGACGAAATCGTGCATTCTTTGCCGCAGCCCGTTCAGCCCGTCGGGAGACCAGGCGAGCACCGCTTCCGGCGTCTCAAAGGAGGCATAAGCCTCCAGAGTGCAGGAAAAATGATCCGGGCTGATGCCCTGCATCACTCTGGTGAAGCCCTGGTGGCTCTTCTGGACAGAGGCATAGTGGTTTCCGGAATAAACCAGATTGCAGCCGATTGCCTCTTCGCCACGGCAGAGCACAAAGCCGGGATTGTGCCGATTGGACGAAAAGCCGGTACTGCTCTCGTTTACTGTCCGGGAGAATCCGACCGGCACAGTATGCGGATGCGCTTCGGCAATCCACGCACCGTCCAGCGTTGTCATGGTAAAATCCCCGGGCAGGTCCATGCAGGTACTCATGCACCGGGTAACCGTAAGCGGTGTTTTGATTCTGTTTTGAATCACTGTCCGCCGGGTCAGGGCCGTGTCGAAAAGGCTGAAGCAGAGGATAGCATCACAATCTGCCCCCTTCATGGTAATCTTCAGAGATTCGCAATCTCCCGAAGCCTGAGGGAGCGTCTTCATGGGCAGAATTCCTTTTTGGATTTCTGCTTTTTCAAAAGTAAATTCCGGCGTCACCGGCTTCCCCTGCCGGAGAAGTTCTACAGGACTCTCCCGGTAATCTCCCGTGCCGGCACTGCTCCAGCAAAGCGGCATGGCATCAAGGCAGACCGGTTCCTTCTCTTTCCCGGAGAATAAAACCGAAGTACCCCAGCCCGGGCCCTGGCGAAATGCCAGTGCTTCTGCATCTGACTCGCTGACCGGAATACCAAAATGCAGCAGCTCAACCTGCCCGCAATGAATGCGGAGCAGAATTGAGATGCTGCTGTTTTTCATCAGGAAGCAGGGCATTCCCTGTGTATCAAATCGTGCAATCACAGCTCGTCCTCGGATACTTCCCGGAAGATGGATTCATCATTGAACCAACCCCTGTCCAGAAGCCAGTAGGTGTACTCCACGTCTTCCTCCGCAGAGATGTCGACGTCCTTCTGGCGCATCATCTTCAGATGCATTTCATACTTGCGCAGATCCGCCAGCTCGAAGGGGAGCCCCTCCTCCGCGGCAATGGGGAGCAGGACATCTTCTACCAGATATTCCCGGTTTTCCCAGCTGCCGGGCCAGTTATTCACGGCAAGATCCACCTTTTTCTTCAGCGCCGGGTCTGTATCCAGCCGGGTGAGGAAAGCTTCTACATTCGGTGAGTAGGCCATAGCGTCACTCCCTGCAATAGATGCGGCAGGACTGAGAGAACCCGTTGCAGGTGGCAGTGAGTTCCACGCCGCCGGCCTTAGTCCCCACCTGATAGGCAAGAATGCCGTTGGGGTTGTCTCCCAAGGGTTCAATATGGAGGACCTCCGGGTCGGAAACTTCCCAGGTTACCGTGGGATTTTCAATGTCCATAGGAATAATCGTAGCCGTAATATTCATCTGATACGGCGTCCCGTCTTCCGACTTGTCTTTGCTCAGGCTGACCGTAGGCCATGCCTTTTCGTCCGTAATGTCACGGGTATAGAGCATAATGCGGATTGCTTCCACCTGCGGTGCAGGCGTGGGTTCCGGCGTAGGTGCCGACTCAATCATCGGCATACCAAGGCCTTCCAGAGGGTCTCCCTCCTGCTGCAGCTGAGCATAAGGCGTAGGCGTAGGACGGACCTTGCCGGTGTCCAGCCCGTTCAGGTTGGTGGATACCATCACGATTACGGAAAGAAGAACCGAAGCCACAAGAACAAGACCGAAAGCCATCTGCCACTTGGCATTGGCTCTCACCTTCTGGGATGCGGCCGTGCCCTTAATCGTCCCGGGGGTTCCGGCAGGAACCCGGGCACTCTGGACTACCCGGCGGGTGCCGCAGTTGGGGCAGCGGGTACGGTTGGAAGAAAAGGTTGCGCCGCAGCGGCGGCACTTAACCTGTGATGCCATAAAATGCAATACCTCCCTTGGGGATAATGAAATTATTATATTGCGATTTGGATTTTTCGTCAAGCTAAGCGGCAATCACGCGGTTCTCCCAAAGGGAAAGCTCTTGACAATAACCTCCGTCCCGGGATATAATTTTGCCCGGTCAATGACGGAGAATAGTAGTTTCGGTTTGTTCTCTCCAGAGAGCCGCAGGCAGGTGAAAGTGCGGCAGAGAATGCGGAATGAATGGGCTCCCGAGGCCGCATTTCTGATACAAAGCGGGCGCAATGCGTCAATTTGGGTGGCACCGCGGAAGCTGTTCAGCTTTCGTCCCATAGTCGGGACGGGGCTGTTTTTTTGTTCCCTCCCGGGAAAAGGAGGCATATTATGGCATGCGATTTTGATTTTACCAACTACTTCAAGCGTTATCCCGATGAAGAAGGCTTCTTCGGTCCCTACGGCGGCTGCTATGTCAGTCCCGAGCTGAAGACCGCCATGGAGGAAATTAACGAGGCTTACTTCTCCATCTGCAAATCCAGCAAGTTCATCTCCGAGCTGCGGACCATCCGCAAGGAGTTTCAGGGGCGGCCTACGCCGATTACCCATCTGAACAACCTGTCCGGAGCATTGGGCAATGTTCAACTCTATGTCAAGCGGGAGGACCTGAATCACAGCGGGGCGCACAAGCTGAACCATTGCATGGGCGAGGCGCTCCTCGCCAAGTACATGGGCAAAAAGAAGATTATCGCTGAAACCGGTGCCGGTCAGCACGGCGTGGCTCTGGCTACGGCCGCTGCCCACTTCGGTCTGGAATGCGACATCTATATGGGCAGCGTGGATATTAAAAAGCAGGCCCCGAATGTGGCAAAAATGAAGGTATTAGGCGCCAACGTGGTAGAAGTGACGGAAGGGCTTCAGACGCTGAAGGAAGCCGTGGACGCCGCTTTTGCTGCCTACGCCAGAGATTACAAGGATACGATTTACTGCATCGGCTCTGTGCTGGGACCCCACCCCTTCCCCATGATGGTGCGGGACTTCCAGATGGTAGTCGGCGTTGAAGCCAGAGAGCAGTTCCTGGAAATGACCGGTGAACTGCCGGATACCGTAGTAGCCTGTGTCGGCGGCGGTTCCAATGCGGCAGGGTTCTTCTCCGGATTTCTGGCAGACCCTGTGGAAATTATCGGCATTGAGCCTCTGGGCAGAGGTTCTGCATTGGGTGACCATGCCGCTTCTCTCCGTTACGGTGAGGAAGGCATCATGCACGGTTTCAATTCTCTGATGCTGAAGGATGCGCAGGGAGAACCCGCTCCGGTCTATTCCGTAGCCAGCGGTCTGGATTATCCTTCTTCCGGTCCGGAGCACGCCTTCTGGAAGAGCATCGACCGGGTAAAGTATGACGTCATCGACGATGAAGAAGCTATTGACGCCTTCTTCACGCTTTCCCGGGCCGAAGGCATCATCCCGGCCGTGGAAAGCTCCCACGCGGTGGCCTATGCCATCCGTCTGGCCAAAGAGCGGAAGCACGGTTCCATTCTTATTAATCTCTCCGGCAGAGGCGATAAGGACCTGGATTACGTTCTTGAGCATTATCCTGACAGAATCTGAACTCCCGATGCAGAGTTCATTTTCACTTGTGCTTCATTTCCGCAGCCGCAATTGCGGTAAGATTTCCTCTGCTCCGGGCACTGATTCATTTTCATTACAAATAAAGCGGACCTTCACAATCCGGTGAAGGTCCGTTATTTTTTACGGATTCTGTTTTTTTAATCGAATATTCATTCCGAAGGGTGTCTCAGAGGACCACTGCGTCTGCAGGAGCGCGAGGCGCTGTTCTGCAGTAGCTCACATCCGGATATCCCAGAAGCATGCAGCATTGAATCGGGGCGTCTCCAATCCCGAGCCAGTTGCGTATCTCCGAGCTGTCGCTGAAAAGAATCTGAAGAAAACCGTTGTAGAGCGCGCCCAAACCCATAGATACAGCCATATTTTCTATATTCTGCGCTGCCATCCCCGCATCCAACGGCCGACCTCCGGCAATCACCAGAAGCACCGGGGCATTCTGAAACAGGTAATCATCCTTGGGATTTGCTTTCCAGCGCTGATTGAATTTGACAAAAGCCTTGCGCTTCGGGTCGATTGTACTGATATCCTGCGGTGTAAAAGCATCAATAACTTTTCGGGTAAGTGACTTCAGTTCCTCTAACCGGTCTGCAACAAAAATAAATCGGTTGTCCTGTCGGTTTTCTGCCGTAGCTGTATACCGGCCGGCCTGAATCAGCTGTGCAATTGCCTCCTGTGAAACCGGTTCCGGTTTGTAGTTTCGGATGCTCCGACGGGACTTGATGGCATACAGTACCGCTTCAGGAGAGGGTCCCGCCCCAAGCAGCGGCTCCACATCGGCCATATCGTACTCCGGGACGGATACCGCACCCTGAGGACAGACGGCAACGCAGTGACCGCAGAGAATACAGTTCGGACGCTTCAGCGCTGCCTTCCCGTCATTGATAACAATGTTTGCGGTACAGCAGTCAGCAGCACAAAGTCCGCAACCTATGCATTTTTCCCTGTCGAATACTACCATTTTTTAAGACTCCTGCTTTTTCGGCTGGGTCAGCAGACTGACAACGATGAAGGCAACCAGTGCCGGAATCAGAGGCGTGACCGAGGGATAAGGGATGTTGATGACCTTCAGGGTATTGCCCAGAAGGCACAGGGTAACGCCTACGATAAAGCTGGCGATCGCACCCGCTGTTGTCGCTTTCTTCCAGAAAATACCGCCCACAATCATAATCAGGGCGCCGCAGTTCAGCAGCGCGTAGGCTGCGGAGAGCAGAGGCACAAGATTGGTAAACTGCAGGGAAATCAGCATTCCGAAGACACCGGTAATCACGGTTGACCAGCCCGCAATCCTGGCGAGTTTCTTCTCGTCCTTCTCCTCCGGATTGATCAGCTTCAGATAAATATCGTTGACGACATTCGCAGAGCAGGCAATGAGACTGCCGTCACAGGTGGACATGACTGCCGCACAGATGGAAGCTACCATCAGCCCTGCCAGAACCGGCGGAAATGCCTCGAGCAGCACTTTGAACAGAATGGTTCCGTCTTCTGCATCCGGCCAGAGGGCTTTGCCGTACATACCCATCAGAGTGGGAAGAACAGCAAACACGATGATAATCACTGCGGCAATAATTGGAGCTGCCGTCACAGTTTTTTCCTTCTTGCAGGCCGCCGTGCGCTGATAGCCCGGAGCGGAAATCAGTCCGTACAGCATGGTAGGTCCAAACATCATGACGAAGGTCTCTGTATCAAAGGGGATGACTTCCCAGTTGGAGGCGGGCAGATTGTTTGCCATCAAAGAGAAGCCGCCGCTGACGGCAATGTAAATGATACCGGCAATCACCGAGATAAAGATCACAGCTGACTGAACCACATCGGTCACCATTACGCCCCACATTCCGGACATGGCGCTGTAAATGATAACAATCAGCGTGGTAATGACGGCACCCCAGGTTCCGGACATTCCCAGATATTCAAACAGCAGCTTGCCGGCGGTAATCTGGCCGGCCATAACCGCTGTAATTGCAGCATAGTGCAGAATCGCAATCAGCAGGGGTGTGATTTTGTCACCGTAAACGTCATTTACTACGTCAGGCAAAGTGATATATCCGCGCTTGCGGATTTCTTTCGCAATAACTATGGCAAACAGAATATAGCTGAAGGCTGTCCCGATTCCGTACCAGGCACCGCCGATTCCGTACTGAGCACCGTACTGGGCACCGCCTACCACCACTCCGTTGCCGATGTGGGCGCCGAGATAGGTTCCTACTACAAGGAGCAGCGTTCCCTGCTTCGCAGCTGTCATAAAGTCTTTGTTGGTAGAGCTGTACTTGCGGCCCTTCAGTCCGATGAGGAGCATGGCGGCAAAGTAAACAACCAGAATTGCGATAATGATTATGGCTGTACTGTTCATAGTCTTTCCTCTCCGAATGTAAATTTAAATGATATTTTTTGCTTTCAGGGATTCCATCTCGGCATCGCTCATGCCGAGGACTGTGCGGTAGACCTCCTCTGTATGTTCTCCCACAGTAGGTGCCGGCCGGTACTCCAGATCCGGATGCTCGCTGAGCTTGAACGGGAATCCTACAAAGGGCACAGGACCGTATTTCTCCAGGCCAGCCACGGGTACGTCCACGATGAAACCGTTGGCCCGGAGCTGCGGCTGATTCAGCAGTCTTCCCGGCGTATTCACGATACCGGAAGGGACCCCGATCCGCTGGAAGATCTCATCCAGTTCGTCACAGGTTTTGTCGGATGCCCAGTCGCGAATAACATCTTCGATTTCTTTCCGGTTCTTCAGGCGTTCTTCGATGCTGTCCCAATAGCATTCCTTCCGAAGAACAGGATTGTCGATTTCCGCAACCAGCTTATGATACAGGGGATTTGTTCCCGCATGATAATTGATGAACCCGTCCTTCGTCTTCAGGTATCCGTACGGAGCAGAGTCATCTCCGCTCATTGCAGCTTCTTCTCCGCTGAGATAGGCTTCCGCGATGGAATCGGAACGAATCACGGAGGATGCTGCCAGCATGGCAACGTCCACAAACTGACCTTTGCCGGTGTGCTCTCTGTCGTAGAGAGCCAGAACCGTTCCCATCGCCGCATACATTGCTGCAATATGATCGTGGATCGCGCCTTTGCTGCGCTGAATCTCGCCGTCTTCAATTCTTGTGACGCCGGACATGGAAGAGATAATCCCGTCAAAGGCGATTCTGTCCTTCATCGGACCTGTCTGGCCGAACCCGGTAACGGACACCATAACGATTCTCGGATTGATTGCCCGGACCTCTTCATAAGACAGCCCCATTTGGGCCATGACACCTACCCGGTAGTTTTCCAACAGCACGTCCGACCTGGCAATCAGGTCCTTCACAATCTGAAGACCCTCGGGAGTGCGCATATCTGCCGTGACACTCTTCTTGTTCACATTGCAGGTCTGGAAAAACAGACCCACCCCGTCCTTCCAGGGACCTACCGTACGGCTGATATCCCCTTCTCCCGGCTTTTCAATTTTGATAACTTCTGCACCCAGATCCGCCAGCAGCTTGCTGCAGAAAGGACCCGCAATATATCTTGAAAGGTCGACTACCCGGATTCCTTCCAGAATTCCCGCCATCACGTTCTCCTCTCAGTACCGCTCGTTGAGAGCTGACTTCAGACCGCCCTGATCAATGGAAGCTTTGAAGCTGCTCATTTCTTTCTGCTGCACGTTGCATCTTGCAAGGTTGAACATTTCCGTAGCAAAAGACATGCTGTTGGCAAAACCGCGGATATCGTACATCTTCCGAATGGAATGCTTCATCATGGCCATGCTCTCCGGAGGAATCTTGGCAATGCGCCCGGCTACCTCCATCGCCTTTTCATCCAGCTGGTCTCTGGGAACCACATAATTCACTGCCCCGATTTCCCGCAGCTCTTCCGCTGCGTAATACTTGCCTTCATACAGCCATTCGTTCACCTTGTTCATAGGCATCTTCCAGAATTCCACAGGAATCTCCGGAATAAAGCCCAGAACGATTTCCGGATTGCCGAAGGTGGCGTCTTCGGAGGCAATGATCATATCGCTCATGAAGGAAATCGTAAGACCGCCGCCGATACAGTAACCCTGCACTGCGGAAATAATGGGCTTCGGGGCATACCACATCTTCAGGAAGAAGTCCACTTCGCCCTGGGTATCCGCTCTGCGTTCCACGATATCCGTGATATTGTTTTCCATGCTCTCCTTCAGATCAAATCCGGCAGTAAATGCTCTGCCCTCGGCCCGAATTACGATGACTCTCACTTCCGGATCGGCAACGGCAAGATTGAAGTTCTCTTCAAATTCCCGCAAAAGCTGACTGCTCAGAGCATTGAGTTTTTTCGGGCGGTTGAGGGTAATGATTCCTACAGCATCTTTCTTTTCAAACAGGCACAGCTCCATGATATATCCTCTCTTTATTCAATGAATTAGTCGTTTATCAATTCAGTGTAATAGCTGACTAAAGTATGTTTTGTATATTAGCATCATTATTTGGAAAACGCAAGCTTTTTCCTTGCTATTCAGAGGGAAAAGTTGAAAAACCTCGCCGTTTGGCGAGGTTTTGATTTCTCACAGTCAGAATGTTTTTTTCGAAATAATATAGCGCGGACGAGCTTTGGTCTCCAGATAGATCTTCCCGATGTATTCTCCGATAATCCCCAGGGAAATCAGCTGGACGCCGGACACGAAGCAGATAATGCAGGTCATGCTGGCCCAGCCGGCCACTGCCTTGCCGCAGAGTGCCGTAATCAGAGCCCAGATACAGCCGATAAAGCTGATGAAGGCCACAATCAGACCGAAGCCCATGATCAGGCGCAACGGCTTGACCGTAAGGCTGGTAATGCCGTCCACTGCCAGGGCAATCATCTTTTTCAACGGATAATGGCTCTCTCCCGCAACACGCTCGTTGCGGACGTATTCCACGGTGGTGGACTCGAAGCCTACCAGCGGAATCAGACCCCGGAGGAACAGATTGACTTCATGGAAATCGGCAAACTCATCCAGCACCCGGGAGGAAACCAGACGATAATCCGCATGATTGTAGACTACTTCCGCACCTAACCTGGACAGGAATTTATAAAAACTCTGTGCCGTAAACCGCTTGAAGAAGGTGTCGGATTCCCGGCTGGAACGCACACCGTAGACCACATCACAGCCCTTGGCATAGGCATCCACCATTTCATCCATGGCATTGATATCATCCTGACCGTCGCAGTCAATGGAAATGGTGATATCGCAGAGGCTGCGGGATTCCATCAGCCCGGCCAGGACTGCATTCTGGTGCCCACGGTTTCTGCTCTGGCTGATGCCCTCAAAGTGTTCATCCTCACGGGACAACTCTTCAATGATACTCCAGGTGGCATCCCTGCTGCCGTCATTGACAAAGAGAATCCGGGACTCGTCGGCAATCTTGCCGGCGGCAATGAGGCTCTTCAGTTTTTCGAGAAACATCGGGGCAGTAATCGGCAGTACCGCTTCTTCGTTATAGCAGGGAATGACAATATAAAGTACAGGATTCATCTTCATCCTCCGAATCAGCTTTGATAATTCAGTGAAACACTACAGGTTTTTCACGTACAGGGCACGGATGGCATTGAGCACCGCCAGAATCAGCACCCCGGTATCTGCAAAGATGGCCAGCCACATACCGGCATAACCCAATGCGCTGAGTACCAGGCAGATGATCTTAATGCCTATGGCAAACCAGATATTTTCATATACGATTCGCATGCACTTTCTGGCGATACGGACCGCCTTGACAACCTGCAGCGGATCGTCATCCATCAGAACCACATCCGCAGCTTCAATTGCCGCGTCCGAGCCGATGCCGCCCAATGCCATACCGACGTCAGCCCGGGAAAGCACCGGGGCATCATTGATGCCGTCACCCACAAAGAGCAGGCTCTCTTTTTCTTTTTTCTGCTGCAGGAGGCGCTCCACCGCTTCGACTTTGTCCGAGGGCATCAGCTCCGCTTCTACATTTTCAATTCCCAGAGCTGCGGCCACAGACTCTGCCGTGCCTCGGGTATCACCGGTGAGCATGGTAAGGTTTCGGATTCCCAGCTTCTTCAGCCGGGCAACTGCCTCCGGCGCGTTGGCTTTTATCTCATCGTCAATGAGAATATGGCCGGAATAGACGCCGTCCACCGCGACATGGACAATGGTACCGGAGGAGTGGCAGTCAATATGTTCCACACCGGCCCGCTTCATCAGCTTCCGATTTCCGGCGGCGACGGCATAGCCTTCCACCTTCGCCGTAACGCCCTCTCCGGCATATTCATGAACATCGGAGACCAGGGTTCTGTCGATGGCCCTGCCGTAGGCTCTCTGAAGGGAAAGACTGATAGGGTGGGAAGAGCAGCATTCGGCCAGAGCCGCAAACTCAATGAGTTTTTCGTCCTCAAAAGGGCAGTGATGAACTGCACAGACTTCAAAGACACCCTTCGTCACCGTTCCGGTTTTGTCAAATACGACAGAGCCTGCCCGGGAGAGCGGTTCCATGAAGTTGGAGCCCTTGATCAGAATTCCTGCTCTGCCGGCTCCGCCCAGCCCGCCGAAAAAGGTCAGGGGGATGGAAATGACCAGCGCACAGGGGCAGGAAATAACAAGGAAGGTCAGCGCACGGTATATCCAACTGCTCCAGTCGGCAGTATGCCCCAGAAGCAGGCGGAGCACCGGAGGCAAAATTGCCAGCGCCAGTGCGGAAAGGCATACGGCAGGCGTATATATCCTTGCAAATTTCGAGATAAAATCTTCGCTCTTGGATTTTCGGGAGCTTGCATTCTCCATCAGATCCAGGATTTTGGAAGCTGTGCTGTCGCAAAACTCCCGGGTGGTTTTTACATGCAATACTCCCGTCATGTTAATGCTGCCGGAAAGGATTTCCTCGCCGGGGCGGACAGACCGGAGGCGGCTTTCTCCCGTCAGTGCGGCAGTATCCACAGAGCTTTCTCCCCGGGTTACGATTCCGTCCATAGGGACCTTTTCTCCGGGCTGCACCAGAATCTCCGTTCCCACTGCCACCGTGTCCGGGTCAACCCGTTCCACAGTCCCGTCTTCTCCTTCCAGATTGGCATAATCCGGCCGGATATCCATCAGCTCTGTGATGTTCCTTCGACTCTTCCCCACAGCTATGCTTTCAAACAGCTCACCGATCTGGTACAGAAGCATGACAAAGCATCCCTCGTCCAGATCGCCGTAGCCCGTCAGCCCCAATGCAATAGCGCCGAGCGAGGCCAGGGCCATCAGGAAATTTTCATCAAAGGGGCGGCGGTTTCGGATCCCCTTCCAGGCTTTCTGCAGAATATCACAGGCGATGACAAGATAGGCAGCGAAAAACAGGATGAGAAATACCGGCCGGGATTTTTCTTCAAAGAGCAGTGCTCCGCCGATCAGCACGGCGGAGACGAGAATGCGAATCAGTTTATTTTTTTGCTTTTTCGTCATGCAGGCCGGGGATCAGAAGTCAATTTCGCAGTCGGGTTCTGCCTTTTTGCAGTTCTCCAGCACCCGGGGCATAACCTCGGCAGGATCGGCGCCTTCTTCAAACTCTACCGACATCTTCAGAAGCATAAAGTTTACGGATGCGTTCTTGACGCCGGGGGTCTTCCGGGTTTCATTTTCCATCAGATTGGCACAATTGGCGCAATCCACATCAATGGCATAAGTTTTCTTCATAATAAAAAATCCTCCTTGCCGAATGAACAAACGTTCACCCGTACAAGAAGGATTATAATCGTTCCGGCCAGGTTTCGCAACCAAAATACGCTGAATCACCGAAACCGCAGATCAGATGATTGTAAGTACGTCGACAAACCCGGTAATCTCAAACACTTCCATGATGACGTCATTGACATTCCTGACGTACATTTTGCCGCCGGCCTTCTGCAGCGCCTTCTGCTCGCTGAGAAGAACCCGGAGTCCGGCAGAAGAAATGTACTCCAGAGATGTGAAGTCAAATACGAGCTCCGTCATTTCGCCGTTCAGCCCGTTCAGCGCCTTTTCCAGCTCAGGAGCGGTAATGGTATCCAGACGGCCTTCCAGAGCGAGGGTAACCTTTGCGTCTTCTTTTACAGTTTGAATTGTCATGCTTGCCTCCGTATATAGAACTAAAAATTAATTGTTGAATATAGAGCTCTTAATCCTGCAGATCAGTTCGGCATCAGTATCTACTCCCGCTGCAACCATTTCCAGGTCCTCATCGGAAAGTGCCCTCAGGCCTCTTCTGCCGGCAGCGGCATCGACTATACAGGAAAGCTGATCGTTCCAGTTCCCCATTCTGCTGCTGTCAGCTGCAATTTTAAGAAAATCTTCTGTCTTAATCATAATATATACTCCTTTCCGCAAAGCTGTTTCGTATGGAAATACGCCGCTATGCGGAAAACGTTACAGAATTCCAATCAGTCTTCCGAGAAATCAAAGCCTTCCAGCACCTTGCCCATATTCTTCAGGGCGCGGGACTGAATCGTTCTCACATTGCCGGCACTAATCCCCAGCTCCTCGCCGACTTCCTCCGCAGACAGGCCTTCAAAGAAACGGAGAACCACAACCCTGCGGCTCTTTTCATCCAAAGCGGAAAGGGCCTTTGCCACAGACTGACGGCACGCCATCAGATTGATGGCCTGGGCCATGGAGTCCTCCCCGGGGACCTGCCAGTCTTCCATATCGTCCAGGCTGTCCTGCATCTTCTTCCCGCGATAGAAAGAAACCAGCTTCCTCTTGGCAATAATGAAAAGCCAGGCCTGCTCATTGCAGCGGCTGGGGTCAAACTCCTCGCAGTGTTCATATACACTCATGAAAACGTCCTGCAGGAGGTCTTCCGCATCTTCCCGGGAATTGGTATGACTCATGAGATACCGGAGAAGCCCCGTGGAATATTCATTTATCAGGTGTTCTACCCATTCAGCATTCATGGCCTAATTATACAGCAAAATCAGTCAATTGCAAACATAAAAAAGGAAGCTCTCAGTGAGAGCTTCCCGAAAAGTATTAACGAACTGTTAATTATGCCTTTTTCTGGAGAGCCTTGACGCCTTCGATTACGAGGAAGACAGCAAGGATGACCAGACCGATGGACCAGATGCACTGGAACCAGTCACCCCAGGGAGCACCGGCAGCGATAGCACCGATCTTGGTGATGACGGTCTTGATCAGAGAGGTAAGAGTTGCAACAAGCATGAAGATCATGGGGATGAAGAACATCTTGTTGTTCTTGCCGATCTGGCCGAGCCAGCAGGCAACTGCCAGCATTGCGATGCCTGCGAGCAGCTGGTTTGCAGCGCCGAACACGCCCCAGATCTGGGACAGGCCGAGGAAGCCGAGGCCGCAGCCGACACCTGCCATGAGGACGGTGCAGACGAAGGGCTTTACCAGGAATGCCTTGAAGCCGGTGAGGTCAGCAGCAGTCTTTCCTTCAGGAACCAGGAGTTCGCTGAAGAGGTAACGGCAGAGACGGGTACCGGAGTCCAGAGAGGTAAGAGCGAAGACGGAAACTGCGAGGGTCAGCAGGGTGTAAACTACCTTGTAGGAAGCTTCGCCTGCAAAGGAGCTGAACAGAGTTGCAAGGCCGCCTGCGAAGATCGTAGGAGGTGCAGAAATCTGGAACTTGAGGCCGTCGCCAACCTGGCTCCACACAACGCCGATAGCGATGAGGGACATGATGGCAAGACCGGATTCAATGATCATTGCGCCGTAGCCGATGACCTTTGCATCCTTTTCGGAATCAAGCTGCTTGGAAGTAGTACCGGAGCCGATGAGGGAGTGGAAGCCGGAAACAGCGCCGCAGGCGACAGTGATGAACAGAGTCGGGAACAGGCCTTCTTTGCCGGTGAATGCGGGGAGCTCAACGGTGGAAGCACCGGTGAAGGTACCGCCGACGATGGAGATGATAGCAAGGATCATCATACCGTAGAGCAGGAAGGAGCTCAGGTAGTCACGGGGCTGGAGCAGCATCCAGACAGGAAGCAGGGATGCAACTACAACATAAACGAAAATGAAGATAACCCAGAAGGTACGGCTGAAGTTGACGCCGAGATTCAGACCGGCAAATACGATAGCGATGATGCCGATGATGCCGACGATGGTGGCCGGGCCTACGGGAGCGTTCTTTCTGTATACAAAGTAACCGAAAATGAATGCGATTACGATGAACAGAAGGGACGTGGTAGCGGTTGCTGCGTGGTCGGATACGTTGGCAGCGCCGGCAGTGAAAACGCCGTCTGCCTCAGATACGAAGGTACCTGCAACAACAGCAGTGAAGCTTGCAATGACAAGGATGAGAACGAGAAGGGCAAAGATGATGAACAGTCTCTGCGCTCTTACGCCCATGGAGTCTCTGATAACTTCGCCGATGGATCCGCCGTTGTGGCGAATGGATGCGAACAGAGCACCGAAGTCATGCATAGCACCGAAGAAGATACCACCGATGACAACCCACAGGAATACGGGAACCCAGCCGAAAACTGCGGCCTGGATTGGTCCGTTGATGGGGCCTGCGCCAGCGATGGAGCTGAAGTGGTGACCCAGCAGAACAGCGGGGTTGGCAGGAACGAAGTCCTTGCCGTCGTAGCTGGTGTGTGCAGGGGTCTCTTTGTTGGGGTCAACGCCCCACTGCTTTGCAAGCCAGGAACCGTAGAAAATGTAGCCCAGAGCAAGCAGAGCAACTGCGATGATGAGGATAAGTAATGCGCTCACACTTTTTCACTCCTTTTAATAATATTGTGTGCACAAAAATAATTTATCTGTGAACAGCTCGCGTCAGTTTCTTTCGCTGAGCTGAAAACAGCTTTCTGAAATAGGCCTTCATGGGATCTCCGGCCCGGTTGACGAAGACTTCCTCCGTCCGGGGATTGGCGCCGCAGAGGAGCAGATCCGTGTATCCCCAGAAGCCGTGATGGTATTCCTGATGGAGACGGCACTTCCGGATATATTTGACTGCTTCCGGCGTGAAGGAGTCATAGACAAACAGCGCCTTGACATTGGTATACTGGTGCTCCTTGTGGGGCTGAACCCGGGGCAGACCGTCATCCAGAGCGAACTGAACGCAGCGCTGTGCCAGAGATTCATCAAAGGAGGGCGCCGAGAAGATATAGACATATTCATTCGTCTCATTCACGTAAATATGAATCTTCTTGCTGAGCCAGAATTTTTCATCCCGCTGGAAGTACTCGGCGCGAAACGCGACCGGCAGATCCTCGGGGAATGCAGGATCGTCTTCTATTATATTGTAGTTCCGGGCGTAGGAGCTTTCCAGAAGCTCAATGAACCCGGTGCGGTCAATATCCATGAAACAACCTGCCACTGAAAATATGAACAAATTATGTCCTTATAAATATACAGCTAATGCGTCCAAATTTCAATAGCTAATTTTTCCTCCCCCACGCATCGCAGATTGTGGACAAGCCGCTCCTTTTGTTGTATTCTTTACAGTATGAACTATCGACTTTGCGTGCCCTGTCTTCTGGGGCTGGAAGGGCCTATCGCAGACGAACTGCGACGCCTGGATCTGAAGAATGTTTCTGCCGAAAACGGCAGAGTTTATTTTGACGGTGATGCTGCCGACGTCCTGAAGGCGAATATCTGCCTCCGGGAGGGAGAACGGGTTCTCATAGAGCTGGGCCGGTTCCGTGCCGTATCCTTTGAGGAGCTGTTTCAGGGAACCAAATCCCTCCCCTGGGCCGATTACATTCCGGCAAAGGGTGCCTTTCCCGTAAAAGGGTACAGCATCAATTCCCAGCTGTTTTCCGTTTCCGACTGCCAGAAGATTATCAAAAAAGCAGTGGTGGAAAAGCTGAAGCTTTCCTGCCGCACTTCCTGGTTTGAAGAAACCGGGCCTCTGTACCAGATTCAGTTTTCCATTATGAAGGATCAGGTCTCCCTCTGCATCGACACCTCCGGTGACGGGCTTCATAAGCGGGGGTACCGGCCGGCGCACAATGCCGCCCCCTTAAAGGAAACCATGGCGGCCGCTCTGGTAATGCAGTCCCGGTATCGCGGCCGGGAGGACTTCTGCGATCCCTTCTGCGGCAGCGGTACGATTCCAATAGAAGCCGCGCTCATTGCCCGGAATATTGCCCCCGGCATCCGCCGGAGCTTTACCTGCGAGCAGTGGCCGGAGCTCCCGGAAACGCTGTCCGCATCCGTGCGGGAGTCCGCCCGTTCCCGGGAATATCACGGAGAATACTGTATCATCGGGTCGGACCTTGACCCCGCCGCCATCCGGATCGCCCGGGAAAACGCAGAACGGGCCGGTGTTGCCGACTGCATCCGCTTTGAAGTGGCAGATGCCATGCAGTTTGCCCGGAAAACGGAATCCGGCATCATCGTCACCAATCCTCCCTACGGTGAGCGGATTATGGAAAAGGCGGAAGCGGAGCAGCTCTATGCCGGCTTCGGCCAGGCCTGGAAGCATACGGAAAACTGGAAGCTGTATCTTCTGTCCTCTCACACGGAATTTGAAAGAACCTTCGGCCAGACTGCCGACAAAAAACGCAAGCTGTACAACGGCATGATCAAGTGTGATCTGTTCATGTACTATAAATAAATAATTATCACATCAGGAGTTCTCTATGAAGCATCTGTTCATTGTCAACCCCAAAGCCGGCGGTGTGGACCGGTCGGAAGAAATCCGCAAAGCAGCCCAGGAAGCCGTCAGATCTTTCTCCGGGGACACGGTGGAAGTCTATGCCACAAAGGGTCCCCACGATGCCACGGAAGAAGTCCGCAGGCGGGCTGAATCCGGAGAGCCTCTGCGGATTTATGCCTGCGGCGGTGACGGCACTTTCAACGAATGCGTCAACGGTGCCGCCGGGTTTGCCAATGTTGCCCTGGCGCCTTACCCCACGGGCACGGGGAATGACTTCTGCCGGATGTTCGGAGAGGAAGCCGCGCTTTATCAGAATCCTGCCGCTCTGTTCGCCGGCGGGATTCACCCCATCGATCTGATCGACGTCAACGGCATGATGTGCGATGATATCGCTTCCGTCGGGATTGATGCCCGCATCGGCACGAATGTGCACAGATATACCGGCATTCCCTTTGTCAAAGGCATGACTGCCTATGCCGTTTCCGCTGCGGTGGAAGCCTTCCGGGGAATCAACCGGAAGATGCACATTGTCTGCGGCGATCTGGACATCACGGAAGACGTGGCCCTCTGCTGCGTCTGCAACGGCCGCTTCTACGGCGGCGGGTTCCAGCCCACGAAGGATGCCATGCCGGATGACGGAGAGCTGGACATCTTCATCGCCAGAAATATGAATCTGCTGCGTCTGGGGCTGAATATCGGCAAATATGCCAAGGGTCTTGCCGACACGGTTCCGCAGTACATCACCCACCTGAAGGGCACCGCCGTCACTATCGAATTTGAAGAAGAAGATGTGGTCAACGTGGACGGGGAGGCCATTTTCGGCAAGAAGATTGAAATGAAGCTCCTTCCCGGCGCTCTCAACCTGATTGTCCCGAAGGGCATGCAGTTTTTCGAAAAATAATCGATATCCTGCACATAATAAAAATGCAGCCATCTGGCTGCATTTTTATTATGTATTCTGTTTTTTCAGCTGCGTCAGAAGCACGGCAGAAAACACCAGCGCGCAGCCCAGCAGTTCCCTGCCCGTCAGTCCCTGGCCCAGAATCACCCACCCGGAGAGGGCGGCAAAAACGGACTCCAGACTCATGAGCAGCGTAGCCGCCGTGGGCGGTGTATAGCGCTGGCCGAAAATCTGCAGCGTATAGGCTATACCGCAGGACATGAGGCTCATATACAGCAGCTCCTTCCAGGCAGAGGCGAGCGCCGCTGTCGAAGGATGCTCCGCCAGAAGCATGGGCACAAACGAGAGAACGCCGACCGTAATGAACTGGACGCAGGCCATAATCAGCCCGTCGCAGTTTTCCCGGTTGCAGCGGTCAATCACCATAATGTGGGCGCTGTAGCACACGGAAGATGCGAATACCAGCGCATCTCCCCGGGAAATGCCTTCCACGCCGCTGAAGCTGAGGAGGAAGAAGCCCAGCACGGCAACGGCCACGCCGATCCAGTCCCGCCTCTTCGGCCGTCGGCCGAAGAACAGACCCAGAATCGGTACGATGACTATATACAGTGCAGAGATAAACCCCGCTTTCCCCACCGTGGTTCCGGCGATGCCGTACTGCTGGAACAGGCTGGCAATGCAGAGCACGCCGCCGCAGAGGATCCCGCCCCGGATGCTCTGCCGGAGTTCTTCTCTGCTGCGGTTTCTGCAGAACAGGAGGCACAGGGGAATCAGGGCCAGACCGCCGCAGAGCATGCGGACGCTCGTCAGAGTCAGCGGCCCGATTCTGTCCATGGCCGTGCTCTGGAATACGAAGGCCAGGCCCCAGATCAGGGCCGTAATCAGCAGCAGAACGCTGCCGAGAAAAGGTCTCTTTTCCTGCAAGGGCTCAGATCATTGACGAGCCGCCGGTAACAATCCAGCAGGCCAGGGTGGCAATGGTGAAGGCGCCGGTATATACACTTCCGGTTTTCCTGTAAATGTAGGTTCCGATCACGCTGAATACGATCACCTGGGGCGCAAAGAGAATCAGCAGGCTCATGAAAGGACCGCCGAAGGTGGAGCCGAAGAGCAGATCCGCACCGGGCCCCAGCTCTGCAAAGAAGGGCACGTACTCCAGCAATACAATGAGAAGGATGCCGCCCACCATCATGAGGGCATTTCTCCACCAGCACTTCAGGAAGCCTCTGCTTCCGTTTTCATACGTTCCGGCACAGCGGGCGCCCGCCATGATCTTGCTGTTGTTGAGCAGGAAGAACAGGGCAAAGAAAGGAATATACACAAAGAACTGGCCGAACCGGATTCCGTTGAAGCCCTTGAAGAAGGGCCAGATGAACCGGAAGTCCAGAAGGAATGCCTTCTCGCAGATGACCACCAGAAGATAGAGCCAGAATACCATGCACAGCACAAGAAGCGCACAGCGCCCCATCAGCTTCCAGCTGATTCTGTCCGGAGCATCGTATTCCGCCAGACCCATGGAGAGGTAGCTGGCGTCGCCGCCCGATTTCTTTGCCTTTTTCCGGGAAACGGCCGTCAGTACGATCATGATAATGATGAGCAGAGAATACCAGGAAACGAAGCCGTTCCCCACCGTCATGCGGAAAATCTTTTCCGGAAGCGGCAGCAGACCGTGCCCCAGCTGCGTCATGAAGGGATAGGTGGCAAAGGCCAGGAGCATGGTGATCACAGCCCCCTTCCACCACTGCCTGTTCGTCTTCACGGTTTCTTTGGGAGGCAGAGGCTGAATCACCCTGGAGAAGAGCTTCGTGCCGAGGAGGAGATTCATCAGCGGCAGCATGGAAAATACCCCGCAGAGCATGGCAGCCAGTACCAGATTCTCCTTGGTCATGGCCGTCTGATCCTGATAATCGATGGAAACAGGGAGAGAAACGGCATTGTCGAACCATTCCAGCGCCGTTGCCAGGCCGTGGGCATTATGCGTCGTCAGGCGGTGATTCGTCATCAGCAGCTCCATGCGGCGGGCAGTGCCGTCTTCAAAGCTGCCGAAGGTCGTATTCCAGGCTGCATGCGCGGCGTCCGTTCCCAGAAATTCGGTTCGCAGGTCGGACTTCAGCAGCTTCTCGTTTACCAGGGGCTGATAATCCCGGAAGTAGGAAAACTCATCCCATTTTGCCTGGAGCAGGAGCACATTGTCAAAGCTGATATTCTCGCTGTCATAGGCACTGTCCCGGAACAGTTCTCCGCACTGGAGTACCGTTGCCCTGGGCCTGATTTCGGAATCTGCGTAGGCTGCCACCACGCTCCAGCTGGACCAGGTTCCCATGGAGTGGCCGGAAACTGCCATCCGGGAGGGATCCACATAAGGGAACTCCGAAAGGAGCGCGTAAGCTGCAACGCCGCCGCAGCTGGAATCGGACAGGCTGTTGCCGGCATCGTCCTTTGTATAATGATCGTCGAAGAAGCTCAGATTGGAGAAGTTCATCATAATGCGGTAACGGACGGCGCCGCCGCAGTTTTTGAACGTGCCGTCAGCTTCGGAGTCTTCTCCGTAATTCACGGTGACTTTATGGTTCACGTAGCCCCGGTTCACCAGCCCCAGCGTCGTGGCCCCGTGCCCGTATTCGTCAATGGCCATAACCACGGCGCCCCGCTTTGCCAGCTCAATGGCATAGGCGGCACAGGTTTCATGGTCATTCTGGTAGCCGTGAAGCAGCAGGATGCCCGGCGCAGGGCTTGCTTCGGTGGCCGTTTTCGGAACGTAGAGCTTGTAGAAGATTGTTCCCGTCTCGCCGGCGTCCGTGTCATAGGTGAAGCTCTCCATGGAGACATTCACGGCACCGCTGCAGGTCTGGACCGTGTTGGCCAGAATCATGCAGAGAAACACCAGAACCAGCAGAACGGCCAGCGCAATCGCCGATTTTTTCCGATTGATATTCATACGGTTCTCCTTTTTCAGACAGAATATGGAAATAATATGCTTTATCATGGGTTGGCATACATATTTTAATGATGGTATTTGCGTTTGTCAATCAATTGTCATATAATTGGTTATACCAAAAAAGGAGTGCCGCCTTGTCCGAATTCACCCAGGAAAACAGGATTAACGCAGAATCTCTCGCCAGTGAGATTCTCACGCTTTCCCGCAACTCGCTGCTGGTCAATCTGCGCTGTCTCGACAGAGCGGTTTCCCGGCTGGCCTTTGTTGCGGATGAGAACTTCACCTTTGAGACCGACGGGGTTTCTCTCTTTTATGATCCCATGTTCGTTCTTTCCGGGTACCGGGCAGAGCCTTCCGCAATCACCCGGAACCTGCTCCATTCTCTTCTCCACTGTGTCTTCTGTCACAGCTTTGCCGGCGCGGATATCGACAGAGCGCGCTGGGATCTGGCCTGCGACATGGCCGTTGAGGCCAGCATCACCGATCTGCACATTCCTGCCCTTGCCGCCCTCCGGGAGGAGCTCCAGCGCGCTCCCCTTGCCGAGGTTCAGGCCGATACGGGCACGCTCACCGCGGAAAAAATCTACCGCTGGCTCCGGGACCGTGAGATTTCGGAGGAGGAGCTCATTCTCCGGCGCAGCTGTTTTCAGGGGGACGGGCACGATCTCTGGTACGGCGCATCCGACGGGGAAAGCCGGCCGGATGACAGGATCCGGCTCCGCAAGCTCTGGGAGGAGGTATCCCGGCGGATGCAGACAGAGCTGGAAACCGTAAGCCGCAGGGAGGGCACCCTCGTCCAGAATCTGCGCCGGCTGAACCGTTCCCGCCGCAGCTATGACGATATTTTGCGCCGTTTTTCCGTATACGGAGAGGTCATGCATCTGTCCGATGAGGAGTTTGACAACAACTATTATACCTACGGCCTTCAGACCTACGGCAACCTGCCGCTGATTGAGCCGCTGGAATACGCCGAGCAGCGGCGGATCCGGGACTTCGTCATTGCCGTCGATACCTCCGGGTCCGTCCGGGGCGAGGTTGTCCAGCGCTTCATGCAGCATACCTATGACATGCTTTCCCGGCAGGAAAGCTTCTTCTCGAAAATCAACATGTATATCCTTCAGTGTGACTGGCAGATTCGCCATATTGCCCATATCTGCTCCCGGAAGGATCTTGACAGCTATATTGCCGATCTGCAGCTGCAGGGCTTCGAGCAGACGGACTTCCGGCCGGTATTTCAGTTCGTAGAGGAAAAAAGGCGCAGCGGTGAGCTGCGGAATCTCAGGGGCCTGATTTATTTCACGGACGGGCGGGGCATTTTCCCCGCCTCCCCTCCCGATTACGAAACGGCCTTTATTCTTCATTCCGACAGGGAGCAGGAGCCCGCCGTTCCGCCCTGGGCAATCCATATGACAATGACGGAGGAGGACATCCTTGATGGAAAATTTTCGTCTTGAAAACGGAACCCTGGAAGTGTTTCCCGGGACGGAGTATCTGGAAAGCGAGAAGTTCGCGGAAAATCCCGAAATCCGGACCGTCATTCTGCCCGAGGGGCTGAGGCACATCAGCGTTGCCTGTTTCCATGCCTGCACCGGGCTGCGGGAGATTTCCCTCCCTTCCACGCTGAAGTCCGTGGATGACGGCGCCTTTCTTCTCTGCGAAAACCTTCGTCAGATTTCTCTTCCGGAGGGGCTGGAAGAAATCTCCGACCTGGCATTCCAGGAATCCGGTCTTGTCCGGATTACGGTTCCCGCCTCCGTGAAGCGAATCGGGGAAGAAGCCTTCTTTGCCTGTCCCTCCCTCTGCGAGGCCAATGTTTCCGGGGCGGACACGTATATCGCCGTCAATGCCTTCGGCAGCAACTATTCCCTGATCCGGGGCTATATGGCACCCGGGTTCCCGGCGGAGTCCTGTCCCGGATCCGAGCTGATGTATTCTCTGCTCTGGGCCTCCTGCCCCGACCGGCACAGTAAAGAAATCTCCCGGAGAGCCGAGTCCTTCATCGCATCCAATCCGGCCCTGGTGATGGAGCGGATCTTCAAATACAACAACGTCCCCGCCATGACGGGGATTGCGGGCAGACGTCTTCTCGATCCGGCGGAAATCGACGGATATGTGAAGCAGTCCGCCTCTCTGGGGCTCACGGAGCTCACCGCGCTTCTGATCAGAGCCAAAGGCTCTGCCGATACCTTTGACGAGGAGTTTGCATTATGAATATCAGAGAAGCAAAAGAGCAGGTCGCCAATACCGTGCGTGCCTATTTCGCCCGGGATGAATACGGGAACTTCCGGATTCCGCCGGAGGAGCAGCGCCCCGTCTTCCTTGTGGGCCCTCCGGGAATCGGGAAAACGGCAATCATGCAGCAGATTGCCGAGGAGATGAATGTGGGCCTCGTCAGCTATTCCATGACGCACCACACCCGCCAGTCCGCTCTGGGTCTCCCTCTCATCACCCGCCGGGAGTTTCAGGGAGAGACTTACGACGTCACGGAATATACCATGAGCGAAATCATTGCATCGGTTTATGAAATGATGGAACTCACCGGATTGGAAAACGGCATTCTCTTCCTGGATGAAATCAACTGTGTCTCCGAGACCCTTGTGCCCATGATGCTGCAGTTCCTGCAGCACAAGACCTTCGGAAAGCATGCGGTTCCCCGGGGATGGACGGTAGTCACGGCCGGCAACCCGCCGGAATACAACCGCAGTGTCCGGGAATTTGACGTCGTCACCTGGGACCGGCTGAAGCGGATTGACGTGGAGCCCGATTTCACGGTATGGAAGGAATACGCGCTGAAGCGGGGAATCCACCCGGCCATTCTCACCTATCTGGATGCGAAAAAAGACTGTTTCTACAAGATTGCATCGGATGTGGACGGTACCCGGTTTGTCACCGCCCGCGGCTGGGCGGATCTGAGCAGCATGATGGATCTCTATGAAAAAAGCGGGCTTTCCGTGGACAAAAAGCTCATTGCCCAGTATCTTCAGGACCCGGAAATTGCCGAGGACTTTGCCGTATATTATGATATTTTCAGCAAATACAGGAGCGATTACCGGATTGGCCGGATCCTGTCCGGCCAGGCGCCGGAAGAGATTCGGCAGCGGGCCGCGGAAGCGCCTTTTGATGAAAAGCTGAGTCTCATCGGTCTTCTCCTGGACGCCGCCGGTGTTCCCATGCGGGACGTCACGGAAAAAGAGGATGCCGTATCTCTGCTTCTGGCCGATCTCCGCAGAGTCAGGGCGGGAGAATCTGTCTCCGACCTGCTGGCGGAGGAGCAGGAAAAGCTTTCCCGGGAGGAGCGGCGCGGCCTGTCCCGGGAAAAACGGCGGCAATATGACTTTGTTATCGCGTTTCTGAAGGGCCACGCCGACGGAAGCTTTGAAGAAATCAAGGCCGACTATGACCTTCTGGTGCAGGAGCTGAAGGCTTCTGCTCAGAGCGCGAAGGCTTCTCTGGAAAACCTCTTTTCCTTTGCCGAATCCGCCTGGGGAACCGGGCAGGAGCTGCTGATTATCGTTACGGAGCTGACTGTCAGCCATTATGCCGCAAGGTTCATCTCCCGCTACGGTTCCGAAGCTTACTACCGGCACAGCGAAGAGCTGATGTTTTACGAACGAAACGTGGAAATCATCCGGCAGCTGGAGCAGATGGACGGAAAGGAAATTTAATACGAAATAATATACCGCGACAGAGAATTCTCCGTCGCGGCCTGCTTTTTGATTTTCGGGAATCAGTAGAACTCGCCGGGCACTTCCAGGACCAGGTCGGTCACGGCGAAGCTGGAGCAGGGATGGATGTAACCGTATTCCACATCCGCCCAGCGGCGCAGTTCGTTCTCCTGAGGAACGAAGACCTTGCCTTCCAGCAGTCTGCTGCGGCACCAGCCGCACTCGCCGCTGCGGCAGCGGGAAGGAGCCTTGATGCCTGCGCGCTCCAGCGCCACCAGAACAGGTTCGTCGGCAGAAGCCGTAATGTCATATTCGTTGGGGCCCTGCTTTACCTTGACGGCAAAGGTCTTGCCCTTCGCCTCGGCGAGATAGCCTTCGCATTCCCAGGGCGTCTTCGTAACATCGATCATCTTTCTCCGGAACAGTCTCTCCGGCAGACCGAGTTTTTCGATTTCCGGCTTAATGAACCGGTACATCGCTTCCGGACCGCAGAGGAACACGGAGTATTCTTCCCCGGCGGGGGCATACTTCTGAATCAGCTCGGCAGTAACGAAGCCGTGCTCACAGCCTTCCTTCTCTTCCTCCGAGAGAACGTGGACAACCTTGAATCTGTCGGTCTTCGCCGCGAGAGCGTCCAGCTCCTCCCTGAAGAGGATATTGGCCTCATCCCGGGAACCGAAGAGCAGCGTCAGGTTAAAGTCCTCCGTTCCGTCCGCAATGGCTTCTGCCATGGAAAGGAAGGGAGTAATGCCGCTGCCGCCGGCCAGACCGATGACCGTTTTGGCATCCCGGAGATCCTCATAGTAGAAGAATCCCTGGGGGCAGGAAGAAACAACCTCGTCGCCGACTTTCAGCTCGTTCAGCAGCCGATCCGCCGCAAATCCGCCCGGATTGGCACGGACGGTAATGGCGTACTTCCCTTCCAGTGCCTTTTTGGGGGAAGAGCACAGAGAATAGCTTCTCGTCACCAGGCTGTCGTCCAGAGGCAGCTTCAGATTCAGATACATGCCTGCGCGGAAATAGGGCAGAGCGCCGCCGTCCTTGCTGCGGAACACGTAGGTCTTGGCATTGGCAGAACCGCGGTCGATAATCTCGTCCACGATCAGTGCGCAGTAATCCGGATGCAGCTTCTTTTCATTGATGTTGATGGGGAAATCTCCGTCGACTTCCTTGGCGGGAGCTGCCTGTATGGCCTGTTCGCGAACCTTTTTCATGTTCTTGAACTTGAGCATGTCAAACTTGCCGATAAGGCCGATTTTTACTTTCAGATCGGGCATTATGCGTTGCCTCCCTTCTCCTGTTCATTGAGTTCTTTGATGGCGCTGTTGGCCATCAGCTGACCGCAGATCATCGCGGCAGAATAGCCGTCGCCTCTGGGACCTGCCGCCCCGATGGGCCGCAGTCCTTTGATGGGATAGTCCGTGCCCAGCATCTGCATACGGGCCATCATGCCGTCCCAGTCTGCCGTTTCATATCCGTAGACGGAGCCTTCCGGCACACCCAGATATCGGGCAAAGGTCCAGGGAGAGGCAACTTCCATTTCCTCGATATGGCCGGTCAGGTCAACGCCCGTCTTGTCCTTCAGGGACTTGAGGAACTTCTTTGCAAACGCGTTCTTCAGCTTGTAGTAGTCCTCCTGGGAAAGGTCATTCCAGTCCACAGGGCTGCCGAAGGTGGTAAAGGAGCAGACGCAGGTGCCTTCGGGGGAGAACTTGGGATTGGCAATGTTGTAGCAGAGCATAATGGAGTAGTCGTTTGTTTTGATGCCGCCGAGAATGTCCCTGTATTCCTGTGCGGAATCTGCCGTACCCTGGAGGAAGTAGGAATAATCCGTGATTCCCAGCTCTTCCGCCGTCTTGTCCAGGCAGAAATAAGCCGTAAACATACGGCCGCCGAACTTCCGGTTGCGGGCAGCAGAGAGCTTCTTTTCCCGCTCGGGAATCAGCTCCTTGGGCATCATCTTTCCGTAGATGATATCCGGGTTGATGTTGGCCAGGACGTAATCGCAGTCGATGACGCCCAGATTGGTTCTCACGCCGCAGAGTCTGTCTCCGTCAAAGAGGAACTCCTCTGCCCGGCAGTTGAACCATACATCGCCGCCCAGCTCCCGGAACCGCTCCACGCAGGCCGTGGAAAGCTCGTGGGACGTGTGCGCAGGAATATAGGCACTGCGGCTGACGTACTTGTGAACCATGGCGGCATAGTGGATGAATGCCAGATGCTCCATGTCAACGCCCAGATAGGACCAGTAGGTCTGCAGAATGTCCTGCGCCTTCTTGGGCAGCTTCAGGGCATCAAAAACCTTCTGGGTGGAGTAGGCGCCGGTACGGAGCATGTCCGGAAAGTCCTTCTGGAGAACCGCGGAATCCGGATTGCCCTTGGAAGCGGTGATGTAGGCAATGCCGTCCAGCACTTCCTGGAACAGATCGAAGAGCTTCGTCATGGATTCTCTGGAGCCGGGAACTTCCTTTTCCATGGCATCGATAAAGTTGTCGATGCCGGCAGGCATGGTCACATCCAGCTTCTGGCCGTCGCTCCCGGTGGTGATAATCCGGAAACAGTCCGGGCATTCGTACCAGTCCAGCTTTACGCCGAATTCATCCAGCATGTTGCGGATGTCGCCGGGATTGCTTGCCGGGCCGAAGTCGCACAGCTCGTGCAGAGAAGGTTCGATTTCAAAACGCCCTCTGCGGAAGCTGGTTGCCGCGCCGCCGGGAAGATTGTGCTTTTCAATGAGCAGCGTCTTTTTTCCGGCAAGCTGGCTGGTAAGGGCTGCAGACAGTCCGGCATTGCCGGCGCCTACAACCACGATGTCATATTTTGCCATAGAATATCTCCTTTCAGAGTGAATAGTCTTTGGTTATACCAATTATTTATTTTATCACATCGTTTATTCTTTCACAATATAGGCAAAACGAATAAAAAAAGCGTCGAATAATTGGGCAAAACGCTAAAAAAAGAGCCTTTCGGCTCTTTTTATGTGAAAATCAATATCAGTGCCAGGATTCCCGCGCCCAAAAGCAGCATCACAACGCCGCCCCATTTTCCGGGCTTCTTCACGCTGATCGGGGAGATGTAGCAGACGGCCAGAAGGGCCAGCGTCCCTGTCAGCACACAGGGCCCCGCTTTGCCCAGAAGGTTCTGCAGGCTCATCACCAGCGGAATGAACAGGGCAGATGCGGTAATCGGCAGGCCGGTGTACGTCTTCCGGTTGCCGGTTTCCGTTTTCTGGCGGACCTCCTCCACCACGTTGAAGTAGCCCAGCCGGATAATTCCGGCCAGAACGAAGAGCGCCGCCACTGCCAGCTGCCACCATCTGTCCGCCCCTGCCGCGCAGGTAATGACGGCGGGGAGCACACCGAAGCAGACAGCATCGCAGAGAGAGTCAATCTGGATTCCGAAGTTCTTCTCTTCTTCCGTTCTGTCCTTTTTCGTCCGGGCGATCTTTCCGTCGAACATGTCGCAGAGGCCGGATACCAGAAGGCAAATCACCGCGGTGCGGATGTTCCCCGCAAATGCGAGGAACATGCCGGTAACCGCGGACAGGAGTCCTATATATGTGAGATATACGGTGTAGTTATAGAACCCGAGCATAAGGCCGAACCGTTCGGTTTAATACATTCCCATGTCGGGAGCTGCAGGAGCTGCCGGGAGATTCTTCTCGGGAATGTCGGTAACCAGAGACTCGGTGGTGAGCACCATGGCTGCGACAGATGCGGCGTTCTCCAGAGCGCTGCGGCAGACCTTGGTCGGGTCAACGATGCCCAGCTTGAGCATGTCGCCGTAGCAGTCATTGGCTGCATCATAGCCGAAGTTGCTGCTGTCGGAATTGAGAACCGTGTTGAGAATGACAGCGCCTTCTACGCCGGCATTGGCAGCGATCTGCATAATCGGGGCCTTCAGTGCCTTGGCAACAATGGCAGCGCCGGTCTTCTCGTCCCCTTCCAGCTCTGCTGCCGTCTTCTCGGCTGCCTTGGAAGCGGTCACATAAGCGGAGCCGCCGCCGGGTACGATGCCCTCGGCAACTGCTGCGCGGGTGGCGTTGAGAGCGTCCTCAATGCGGAGCTTCTTTTCCTTCATTTCGGTTTCGGTTGCTGCACCCACCTTGATGACTGCCACACCGCCGCTGAGCTTTGCCAGACGCTCCTGGAGCTTTTCCTTGTCATACTCGGAAGTGGTGGTGGAAATCTGGCGCTCGATCTGTGCTGCGCGGGCCTTGATTTCGGCCTTCTCGCCGGCACCGTCCACGATCACGGTGTTCTCCTTGGAGACCTTGACCTGGTGTGCCTGGCCCAGCATGGAGATATTGGCATCCTTCAGTTCCATACCTACATCGGAGGAGATTACCTGACCGCCGGTGAGAACTGCGATATCCTGGAGCATTTCCTTCCGTCTGTCGCCGAAGCCGGGAGCCTTGACGCAGACGCAGTTGAAGGTGCCGCGGAGCTTGTTCAGAACGATGGTGGCAAGGGCTTCGCCTTCCACATCCTCAGCAATGATTAGGAGCTTGCGGCCGGCCTTGACGATTTCTTCCAGCACGGGCAGGATTTCCTGAATGTTGGAAATCTTCTTGTCGGTAATGAGAATGAGAGCGTCATCGAGGACGGCTTCCATTTTGTCGGTATCGGTGACCATGTAGGGAGACAGATAGCCTCTGTCAAACTGCATGCCTTCCACCACATCGCTGTAGGTCTCGGCAGTCTTGCTCTCTTCAATGGTGATAACGCCGTTCTGAGATACCTTTTCCATGGCTTCGGCAATCAGCTTGCCGATGACTTCGTCACCGGAGGAGATGGTGCCGACCCGGGCGATATCTTCCGAACCGGATACAGGCTGAGAAATTGCCTTGACAGCTTCAACAGCTGCGGAAGCAGCCTTCTGAATGCCGCGCTTCATAACCATGGGATTGGCGCCGGCAGCCAGATTCTTCAGGCCGTCGTTGATCATTGCCTGTGCCAGGACCGTAGCGGTAGTCGTTCCGTCACCGGCGACGTCGTTGGTCTTGGTGGAGACTTCCTTGATCAGGGAGCTGCCCATGTTTTCAAACGGGTCTTCCAGTTCCACTTCCTTGGCAATGGTAACACCGTCGTTGGTGATCAGCGGGGTGCCGAACTTCTTGTCCAGAACAACATTGCGGCCTTTGGGGCCGAGGGTAATCTTAACGGTATCGGCAAGCTTGTTGACGCCTGCTTCAATTGCCTTGCGGGCTTCTTCGCCGTAAATAATCTGTTTTGCCATAATTCCTTAATCCTCCAGAACTGCTAAAATATCGGACTGTCTGACAATGGTGTATTCCACATCTGCCAGCTTGACTTTGCTGCCGCTGTACTTGCCGACCAGAACCTGATCGCCGACCTTCACGGTCATAACGACTTCGTTTCCGTCCACAACGCCGCCGGGGCCGACTTCTACTACGTCATAAACTTCCGGCTTCTCCTGTGCGGCACTGGTCAGGATAATGCCGCCGGCCGTCTTTTCCTCAGCTTCATTCTGCTTGAGGACCACTCTGTCGGCTAAAGGCTTTAATTTCATTTATACAAACCTCCAAAAAAATAATTAACCAATTCAGGAAGCTGTGATTAGCACTCACAACTTACGAGTGCTAATATACCACAGATTCCAAAAAAATCAATAGTTTATTTGTCTTTTCCCGGAAAAGAGTGTAATCTCATGTCTATGAAAGAAACAACTTTGTGTTATATCCGCCATCAGGGGAAAACGCTGATGATGCATCGGATCCGGAAGCAGAACGATGAAAACGAAGGCAAGTGGGTCGGAATCGGCGGGAAGCTGGAGCCCGGGGAATCGCCGGTAACATGCCTGCTCCGGGAGGTTCGGGAAGAGACGGCGCTGGCAATTGACAGCTGGGAATACCGGGGCATTGTGGATTTCGTCTCCGACCGCTGGGAAGAGGAATATATGCACCTCTTTACCGCGGAGATTTCCGCGCCGGGGCCGCTCCCGGACTGTGACGAAGGCGTTCTTGCCTGGGTGGAGGACGGGGCGCTCTCCTCCCTGCCCATGTGGGAAGGCGACCGGGTGTTTTTCGACCTGCTGGATGCCGGCTCCCCCTTTTTCCGGCTGCGGCTGGAATACCGGGGAGACACGCTGATTTCCCACCGGCTGCTGAAAGACGGGGAAGACTTGGGAGGAATTTATGGAACATTATGAAATCACCGATGCCCATGTGCACTGGTCTCCGGCCATCGACCCTGAAGATCTGATTGCCGTGCTGGATGCCACCGGAACCGGCCGGGCCAATCTGGTGCTTCTGCCCGACCGGCAGGAGCTCAGCTGCGTGCCTCAGGCGCTGGCTCTGAAGGCCCGGTTTCCGGACAGATTCTATGTCTTTACCTCTTTTGATGCCGCCGCCTGGTCTCTCTTCCCGGATACGCTGGGTGAGCATATGAAAAACTATGTGGCGGAAATGCGGCGCTGCGGCTGCGACGGGCTGAAGATCATCGAAGGAAAGCCCCAGTTTCACAGCATGTTTCCCGTGCCGGACTGGAGCGACCCCGTCCTGGAACCCTTCTGGGCCTATGCGGAAGAGACGGCGCTGCCGATTCTCTGGCACGTGAACGACCCGGAAACCTTCTGGGATTTCGACAATGCGCCGGACTTTGCCCGGGAAAAGGGCTGGGTCTATGACGAAACCTATATCAGCAATGAAGTCCAGTATCTCCAGGTTCTGCAGGTTCTGACCCGGCATCCTCGGCTGAAGATCATCTTTGCCCACTTTTTCTTTCTCTCTGCCCAGCTGCCCCGGCTCTCTGCCGTTCTGGACGCGTTTCCCAATGTGATGACGGATCTCACGCCGGGAATCGAGATGTATCAGAACTTCTCCGCCGCTCCGGAAAAGGCCCGCCGCTTCTTTCAGCGCTACGGGCGCCGGATCGTCTACGGAACGGATATCGGCGGCCGCGCCGTCATTGCCAACGGGACCAGAGGTCTGATTCGGAAGGAATGTCTCCAGCGGGCAGCGCTGGTGAAGGCCTTCCTTCTGGAAAAAGAACCTGTGACGGTCCGTGCGGATGCCTACCCCACCGGCATCGATGACTTCGTCATGATCCCTCTGGGGCTGGAGGGAGCGGAAGCGCAAAGGATTTTTTCCGGGAACTTTTCCGACTTCATGGAGCGGGAGCCGATTCCCGTAACCGCCTTCGAACCCGGCGAAAAGATAAAAGTGAAAAACTGACAGTTAAGGTACTCCCTCGCGTCGTCGCAAGCTGCGTATCGCTCGCCACACTCGCTGCTGTTTTTATTGCGTTTTTCCCAATATACAGAGTATAATACCGGGAGAGGCAGGCTGCGCAATCGGGTTCCTGCCTGATGTTCCGCCGATTTTGACTGACGGATGCGGCGGTTTTTATACGGGAATACACTTGGAGGAATTTATGATGAAACTGAAAGATGAACTGACGAAATGCAATGAAGAAGGCAATCTGCAGCAGATTTTCGGCGGCAAGGAAGACAGAGCCTGGTCTGCCGGGCTCGAGTGTCCGAAGTGCAGAACGAAGCTCGACTATGTTGACTTCTGTATGGACCGTGTCTTTTTCCGCTGTCTTTCCTGCGGCAATGAATTCACATACCTGAAGGCCAGCGATCTCCTGGTAGAAGGAAGGGTCAACGGATACAAGTAAAGCTTGCCGAGGAATTGAGCACCTGCCCTGTTAAAAATCCTCGCCCTGCGTGCAGGGTAGCGAAGCGGTGGAGAGTGTTACCTCAACTGTTAACTGAAAGCCCGGGAACTCCCGGGCTTTCCTGCATCTTCCGCTTTATTTCTTTTTTCTTTCCGTTAACGGTATTCTTATTTGTTTTCGCCTTCGCCCCTGCCGCCGTACCAGTATTTGCGGCCGGGTGCAAAACCGCCGGAAACCTCTTTTAATTCCTCTTCCGTAAGCTCTGCCAGCTTCCTGTTCAGAGTTTCCATTTCCTCTTTCAGGGCATTCAGTTCTTCGGGTGTTTTCATGTCAATAATCTCCCTTATGGTTTTATAATGTTATAGTACTGGTTCTATATACGCTTTTCAAGAGGAAATGTTACGGCAACACGTCGTCGCCGCATGGCCCCTCACTTCAGTGAATAGCCGTGCCCTGCGGGTCTGCCGGGGCTGTAGCAAAATAGCCCTAAAAAGAGAAGCACAAACGGCTGAAAACAGTCGCAAGAGCTTCTCTTTTTTGGTATAATTTAAGTGTGAAATCAAAAAATACCGGTAAAGATTATCGCACAACAAACCGGGTTGTGCAACTGAAAATTGACGAATGTTTCG
>JAZLHH010000095.1:0-4044 GCA_045616745.1 Candidatus Limivicinus sp.
GGGAGATTCAGCCACTGGTTGCCGGTGTAGAACTCGGCATTGGTGGACACCAGGCGGTACTGATTCGGCTTGAGCTGCATGTTATACCGCTTGCCCTTTTCATAGAGCTTCCATACTTCGGTATCACTTCTGTCCATAGGCAATGTCTGCGGAGTAGTTCAGGAGGCAGTTGACAGCGTCGCTCTGCTGTTTCATTTCCTGTGAGGGCGTCACTTCCGGGGGGAGCAGCGCCTTCTCCTTCCGTCCTTCGGTCATCCAGTTGAAGAGATATCCGAGAACGAAAGCAATCAGAACAACTGCTGCTTCGATAAAAACTTCCACAGTCCCTTCATCTCCTTTCGTTCAAAAATCGGGCTGCTGCCCGGGGCATAGATCATGTACTGCATGGCCTGGGTTGCGGCATCGACCATGTCGTCATGTCTCCCGTTGGGGAAGGCGGTGAACTGGTCAATGAAATCCGTGACCCAGGGGCTTGTGCCCGGATCGGGCAGGAACACATGGCCGCTCTCAATGGCCGCCGAAACCGCGTTGAGGCGGGCAATCTTGCCGCCGTTCGGATCCACGGGGATGCAGTACATCTCCTTCTGCAGCACCTGAATGACGGCGCTTCCGTTCGCCTTGTCCTCAATCAGCACTCTCTTGGATTTCGGATAGAGACAGGAGATGTTCTTCAGCGCGGCCACGGTTCCGGGGAAGTCCAGATGCTTGTTCAGACAGTAGAGCAGGTAATAGTCCTGCCCGGCTCTGGCCCAGACCTCAATGGCAACATAGTCGTTGTTTTCGCCGTCCTTGAAGGAGGCATCCACGGAGATGAACTGCAGCGCGTTCTCCGGCACCTCGCCGGGAGCATAGAACTTCCACCATTCGCGCTTGACAATGTTGCCGTCCTCCCTGCGCGGAGAGCACTGGTACAGGGCGGTCCAGGCACGCTGACCGCCCCGGGAATCATGGATATAGCTCTCCTTGAAATCATGGAGCCAGACCGCATCTTTCCCGATTTCCGGACAGAGCGGCTCGCCGACACTGCGGCCCAGAGGGTCGTTTTCCTCTGCTTCCACAGGGAGGCGGAGCAGACGGGAATTGGGTTCTGCCGCCAGAATGCGGGCGGCAAAGTCGTCCTCGTGCCAGGGGGTCATGATCACGACGACTTTTCCCCCGGCGGAAAGGCGGGACTTGATGGAGCTCTGCCATTCCTCCCAGACTCTGTCGCGGTAGGTCGGGCTGTCGGCCTCCTGCTGGTTCTTGACGGGGTCGTCAATGATGATGAGATTGGCCGAGTTGCCGGTAATGCCGGACATGATGCCGCGGGAGATGAGCCTCCCCTTGCTGTTGCTCAGAAGGAACTCCTGGGCACGGTCCACCTTGCCTATGGAAATGCCGAAAAGCGTACTGCCCACAGAGCGGATCTTTTCCTTGTTGCTGCGGCAGAACTTTTCGGCATAGTCTGAATCGTAGGAAGCGATGATGACCTGTTTTTCGGGAAACATTCCCAGATACCAGGAGGGGAGAGACTCCGTGACCGTCATGGACTTGCCGTGCTGCGGCGGTGTCTGGATGACGAGAATGTCATAGGCATGGCCGGTATCGGTCCGGATGAAGCTTTCAATTTCGTCTGCCAGAAAGGCAGACATCCGGGTATATACCCAGTATTTGCCGTACACATACGGCAGATAGTGCCGGAAGTGCCGGCGCGCCAGCTCTCTTGTGGCGATTTCCTGTTTTACGTTATTCATTGGAAAGCAGCCTCAGAAGCTCGGCATCGGTAAAGGTGGAAAGGTCGCCCTTTTCCTCTTCCGGAGTTTCGTTGATTTTGGTCAGCTCAAAGATGAGCTTGATGGCGCTGACGTCGCCCTTGGCAGCCTTGTCCAGCAGAGCGGTGATAATCTCCGCATCGCGGAGACTGAGCATTTTGATAAGCAATTCGGTTAGCATAAAAAACTCCTTTCAGTCGTTTTTTGGTTATGGGTTATAGGTTATAGGTTATGGGTTATGGGTTATGGGTTATAGGTTGATGGTTTTGGGTTGAGGGATAAAAAATGGAAAAAAGTAAACTCCGGTTTACCAAATTTGATTTGAAATGTCTTATGATAGTCACAAATGAAAAATATGAGGTGTACTATGACTGACTATTCCAATGAGACGCAGGTAAAACCGATGATATATGATTTCGCTGTGCAGACTGTTCGGCTTTGCCGGAAAGTGCAGAACACAGAACACGAAAAGAACATGACCAATCAGCTGATCCGCAGTTCCACCAGCATCAACGCGAATTATGCAGAAGCGAAATTCGCGGCATCCCGAGCAGATTTTGCCAATAAGCTGAACATCGCTCTGAAAGAGGCAAATGAATCTGCGGAATGGCTTAGTTTGCTGAAGGATACCAAGTACATTACCGAGGACGAATTTAAGCCTTTGTATAATCTTGTTCAGCGGATTATTCGCATACTCACATCCAGCGTAAAAACGCTGAAATCATCTCCGTCCAACCCATAATCCGAAGTCGGTCATAGGTTATGGGTCTTAGGTTATGGGTTTTAATTTCCAATCCATAATCCATAGTCCTTAATCCATAACCGCTCTGCCCAACCCATAATCTATAATCCATAATCCTTAACCGTTCAGAATCTTCTTCAAATCATTCACAGCATCTGCTATGGTTTCCAGCAGAGCGGCAATGCTTGCCTTGTTCCCCTGTGTCGGGAAAGAAGATTCTGAGAAGCAGCGGTTCAGGATGTCTGTGCCGTAGACGGTTCGGGTGGCAGACTGGGCGGCAGCGTTGGCCGGTTTCTCGTACTGGTAGAGAACCAGGTCGCTGGCTTCCTTCACGCAGGTCACGTTGCAGAGCTGCCTGTACAGTGCCGGGTAATCCTCCTGCAGCTCTTCCAGAAGGAAATCCAGCTGCATCTTGCAGTCCCCAATCGAGGCGTGCGCCCGTTTGGCGTAGTCATAGAGGAACTGCTTCCGGCTCCAGTAGGTCCACTGGCAGAGCCCGTAACCGACGCCGTCGTTCTGAAAACTCTCCCGGGAGATAGCGCCGCTGTCCACGGCGGCCGTGTAGTCTCTGGAAGCCTTCCGGTCGGAAGAGAAGTCCCCCTGCTTCCGGTTGCTCTCCAGATTGCTCTCGGCAGCCATGTTGCCCATGATTCCCGCCACGGCATACTCGTTCGGGATCTCCAGATACAGATAATCCCAGATCTGCTGTTCAGTCATTTCTTTTCCTCCTAAAAATGAAAAATGAAAACCGCCGGCCGTTTGTGTCGGCCTGCGGCAGGATTTCGATATATTCCCCTGATAAAGTCCGGTGCACCGGGCAGCTTCATGCTGGCTGTGATAGATAATCCCGGTCTCCCGGCAGATTACCGGCTTTTTTGCGTGGGATTCGCTGAGATGGCGATAGTGTTCTTCGGTATTGCTGTTTCCGTGGGCGCCGCCCCGCCGAACGTTATACCCTTTTTCCGGGTTCCGGAGGTCGTACTTTTCAATCAGATTCTCCTCCAGAGCAAATGCTTCTTCCCTGGAAAGATTATCCGCGAGAATTTCGTGCCGGAAGTTCTCCCAGCCGAAATACTCGATGGCCTCCCGGAATCGCCGGTTGGTGTTGTACCGTTTACTGGAGTGACACCGGTAATCGAACGAAAGACCGGTACATCCGATATAGCTCTTCCCTTCGGGGTCTGTATGCATGTAAACAAGGTAATTATCTGTCCCGGCAAGGTCGGTTCTGTACATAAAAACTCCTTTCAGTCGTTTTTTGAATTATGAATTATGATTTATGAATTAAGAATTGTGGAATGATTTGCAGGGCAAATCACTGATTATGATTCCAATAAAATCGGGCCCGCGGCCCTACCTCAATTCATCATTCATCATTCAAGATTCATGATTAATTTTTCTCCAGCGCTTCCATCTCCCGGTCCACCTTCTCGTCCCACAGCCGGTCAACCATCTCATCGAAGTATTCTTCTTCGTCGTAATCATCTTCGATGGGTTCCATGGACGACGGACCGTAAAACAGAAACATAAAAACTCCTTACATCCCTTCTC